>CALRJJ020000187.1:0-8256 GCA_943367505.1 Flavobacterium psychrophilum
TGTTTTGATTAGTCGGTGTTTGCCCGGACTATTTACCGGATCTAGGAGATCGGTAGTAAATATAGTCTGACCTCGGAACAGATCAAATATCCATGGTTGATCGGGATGTCGATAGCCGTTTCCCGTTGCCTGCGAATAGCCGAGCTTCTTCAGCATTGACACTAAGGTCGTAAAATGACTGGGGTCTGGCACTAAGAAATCAACATCCTTTGTGCTTTCCTTGTGACCGTAGATCGTTAAGGCTGTGCCACCACATGCAGCGACAAAGACTCGTTGTTTGAGATTGTTGTCCCAAACATCCAGGGTGTCGAATAGATCTTTTTGAGTGAGGCGGAACTGCATATTTTGCAAGAAAATGTACTGATATTGTATTTAATCGTACAATCTCTGCGGTGACTCGTCAAGCGTCTTGCTGGTTTTTGCTCATAATATTGTATGTTTTCGTGCAATAACAGGCATTTTCGATATGGGGTCTGGTATAACTGGTGCAGATTTACCTTGCTCAAGAGTGGTGTTATTTTGAATTTTGCTCTGCAGCACAGTAAAAGGCTTGCCGGTCCGAAGGAAATTAATCGTGGCAAATTGCCCGATCAGCGGCGGCCGGACAAGCTTTATCCGGCTTAGTTCTTCGAATTCTCATTTGTCTCAGACTTCGGATGTTCAATTGGTTTGAAATTGCGAATAGCAATTTCTTGTTTCTCTTTTGCCAGGCGCGCTTTAGTCAATCGCGCTACCCTGGCCTTTACGAAAGTCATATCTTCCTTCTTGCACAATTCAGGATGTAAATCAGAAAAAGCTAAATAGGCTCGCAAGGCTTTTTCTAGTGATATTTCTGGGCCAATTAACGGGTCAGATCTCTCCACCGTTTCGCCGGTGTCTATATCTAGTGCAAACATCAGCTTCAGCAGCCGTCCCATGTTCTTGTCTTTTTCGTCCATAGATTCGTCATTGTCTGGTGCTAAAAGTTCGACAATTTCATTGAATTTCGCTGCGGCTTTGTCTAGCTGTCCCATGTCCGCATAGGTTCTCCCCAGTGCGGCCGCAAGTGAAATGATTGCTACACCTTCAACTCCGTCAACCTTAGAGGCATAAGCCGCCTTCGTATCGTGTGTAATTACATACCAGGGCTGATTGTAGTGATCCTTCATCAACTGAGTGTATGTTGTTTCGGCGTCTTCGACTTTCTTGTCCTTGCAACTAAGCAGTGCCAGAGCAATCTTGCATCTTTCTGATATTTTCTGGTAGATCAAATTGGTGTAGATATCGCGCATATCAATGCCGAATTCAAACTCATGCTTGGCGCTTTGCATTATGGCAATGCTGGCTTGGTAATTCTTTTTAGCCAAAGCCTCGCGGCCTGTAATCTTGGCAAAGCGTGCAATTAAGGCTTGTGCATACGCTCTGTCTTCAATCTGCTTACTGGCATCTACCATCGCCTGGTACTGCTCGACACATGACCAGCACTCTTTTGCCGTTGTTGGATCAGTTAGTGTATTGCTCAACTCAGGAGCCATAGCCATGAAGTTGGTAAAAAGTAAATCGTTCTTTGCCTTTGCATCCGCCAGTGCGCGCTTGATTGTCTCGATTTTCACAAGAGGCGCTTTTGGCGATTTAGGCTGCGTGCCCTTATTGGCCGATGTTGCACTATCGATTGGTTTGGCTCTAGCCTTGGTCTGAACAAGTTCTCTTTTCTCTGCTTTTATTGGCTGGGCAAAAGAAGGAAGACCTAGTCCTAGAATTAGTATCAGAGAAGCAGGCAAGACTGATTCGAAATAGTGCCCGCGCTTCTGAAATAACAAGAAAACACCACCGCTTCTTACTAAGGCTGAAAGGGCAATGATACACGAATCAGGAGCCGCGCAGTCGGATTGTCATCGGACGAGAGCGGTTCCTGAGCTTTCTTTTGTTCCGCTATCGCACATCAGGAGCAATGATTCGCTCTTTCTGTGCCTTGCTTTGCTCCATTGTTAGGCGCCCTTTTGAGCAGACCATTCGGTCTGGACCACAGTAGGCCAGCCGGTTATACTCAGGTGGAAGAATCCAATCGCCTTTTCGGTTGACTAGGCCATACATATCATCTTGGGTGCGCACCAATGCCCGGTCGTCCGCCACTGTCACTGGTATCACTTCACTGGGCAGTTTCCCTTTCTTTGCAATGTCAATAAATTTGACTGGAGCCGCTGCCGAAATTGGCAGATTGTAAAAACTATTGAACGACTTAGGCCCGTCAGCGCTTTGGTATCGGCTACTGAATGTGCCAGGCAGGTGAAATGTAGGCTGCGAGAGGCTGTTGGCTCGCTTGTCATAGATGCAATAACCGCGACCCGCTGTAAAAAACACTAACATGCCGTTGACAAAATTTCCGTCATTCGACATCACGCCCTTCGGCAAGGTGGCAAATTTATGCCCCTGGTAATCTAGTAATTTTAAGGCCGCAGGCAAGGCCATTGGATTGCCGAGGACGATGTTTGGAAATACTTTTTCCTGATAGGTACGGTCATCATCCTGACCAGGCAGCCCTACCCAAGTGTCTTCACCGACATACGTTAGGCGGTGAAAATTACCAGTTGTTAGGGGCGTGCCGATAGAGTTGTTTAATCCCGCTCCCTCAGGGCCATTGGTGGCCATGGCATCAGGGTAGAGGCTAACACCTAATGCTTGCGTAGGCGGCCATTCGCGTAAGGGGTCATGACCGGCGGGCAGATCACTCGGCAATTCACGGCCATCGCTGTTGAGGAGCTTCCAGTGGTCATTTTTTTCAATGCTGTTTAGAAAGGTCGGGGGCCAGAAGTACTTTGCCGTTGACGGGTTTAGTTCTTTAACCCAGAAGCAGTTCGACTTTTTTAAATACACAATTTCGTCATAAAGAGGCGCCACAATCCATTCGCCTTTGCCGTTGATGACGCCGAGTGAGAGCGGGTCGTTCCTTACATTTTTGGGCGCGACTGTAGGGGAGTAGTAAGTGCTAACAGCGCTAGCGGCTAGCGTGACCAGTAGCGCCAGCCCAAGCCCGATTGCTATTTTCTTGTTGTTGGCGCTGGCGGGGTTATTCAAACTACTTTTCCTTTTGCTTTCATAACTCTGGAGAAATAGTTTCTCAAGTGGTGGCATGATAGCATAGGGCTGCAATAGGCACTAACAGCTTAGTGTTTTCTGAAGCTCATGCCTCACCGCGATAAGCCTGTTATTGATTTCATTGTTTTGTACTTGTCTAGATACACTCCCTGTGAAGAGTGAAGCCCATCTGCATCAGCTGTAAGCATTGCAAGTCTCTGCTTATATAACTTTTCAAATCGTGTGGCTTCTTTATTCTTTTTGTGTGACCGCAGATAGGACAGATACGCAGTGCTAGCGTTTCGAAACTCCTTCAGGGCCAGTGGGTAGAATTCAAATTGTGAGATAGCTTCTAAGAATAAAGGTTGTGTCTGCGGGTTATCTGATGATTGTGCTGTTCCTAGCAGGGCCTCTCCTAGAGCGATGTGCCCGGAGGCATGATTTCGCACTTCTAGAGATTTGCGAAACGAGCTAGCTGCTTTTTCATAATAGCGTTGTCTGAAATATTCGCTTCCTTCTGTGAAATCTTTGTCTATTCCTCTGTGCGGTCTTGCAATATTGATTTCTTTGGCCTGATTGGCTCTACCTTGAGCCATAGCCATTTCATTAGACAAAGAATTTAAAAGGCAAATCATTGCCAGGCAGAATTTGCAGCTGCGCTTTGTAATTGTAACTATTTGAATTGCTCTTCTGTACACGGCTTTAGTTTTCTCGCTGAATTTGATTTCTGTCTGGAATTGTATTGGAAACTAGCTCTGAACCCTTGCCCTATTCGTGATCGCAGTCCATTCCTCCTTCGCATTCGTAGTCAGCAAATTTATCTGCAAAATTGGGAATTTCACCGCTGCGAATTTGAGCTATGCCTCTTTCGAGCGAGCCGCGTTCGCAACCACTGGACCAGAACTTTTTGCATGCTTCTAAATATGCCACCACACTTTCAGTTTCGCCTACGGCAAACAATTCTTCTGCTAGCTTCATCTCAGGTCCAAATGAATTTAGTTGCGGTGACCCGGTTGTCTCTCCTGCAAGAGCTAAGTACTTTTTGGCGGCTGCGATATCGCCCTTTTTTAGGGCAATTCTGCCTAAAATGGAATTGGCATTGTGAATGGCATTTCCGTCGTTCCAGTCTTTTCCAAAAGTGAAAGCCAATGATAAGGATTTGAGTGCAGCTTCTGATGCCTCTTCTAAATTACCTGCATTAAAAGCAAGCTCGGCCAAATCATCAAGCATGTAGTATTGTAGATTCTGTTCCGGTTCTTTTCTTAATGCTTCCCTCATAGCGTTGAGAGCATCAAGCGCTCGTTCCGGCCCTCTGCGGCCCAACAACAATGCAAGGTCGCGTGACCAATCAGATGTCGTGGGCTCTAACGCGATGGCGTGTTGATAAAGTGTTTCGGCAAGGTCTTTATCTTCATGACCGAAGTACGCAGCTGCACAACCAATAACCCTCAGGTTGTTATTATTGGCCTCAATCTGAGTTAGCCAGTGTCGCTTCAGTTCTTCATACGCGGCTTGGTCGATTACTCTGTCGGTGCATCCCCAGTTTTCGATCACTCCACAATCAGGCATGTTGTCGATCAACCAAATTGTCATGGCGTAAAGCTTTTCTGCTGCAGCTTTATCGCCATACTGCTTGCCTGAATAGTAGCCCAGAAGCTGGAAGCGTGCTTCGTAATCGGAAGGATTTTCTAGCAGCCTAGTTTCGAGACATTTGATATCAATCTCAGGCGCACTAAAGCCTTTCAGCACAAGCGCTTGGTATTTGTGCCGATTATTATGTTTGCTCACTTAAATCACCAAGCGCCTTTTTACAGATTATACGCTTCATTGATGGCCTTCTGATGCTGGGGTTTGCTTCTTACTTTATTGAAGGAAGTTGAGTGCCTGTTCGAGGGTTTTGCCGTTACACTCACTTAGCCCTATGCTATCAACCTCAAATAGCTTTGCGCGAAAACCCTCTTTGACAAATCCGTCATGGTAGATATTCAAGACGTTACCTCTTCTAAAATCGTCTTTTCCCGTGATGAAGGCAAATTTCACTTTTTTGCGGGCTTCAGCGACTTCAGCAGCAGAGGCATCACACAAGCCGTATTCATCACCAGCTCTCTCTTTTGTGGTCGGATAGCGTTTTTGTACTTTGCGATAGAACTCGCAGCCGCAGGTTTGAATAATGCCGCGGAAAACATCGTATTGATTGAACCCCAAGTCGCTTGCAAGTCGGGCGCCGCCTAGTGTTCCAGCCGCATAAACACGGCTTTTGTCGATATTGTATTTGCGCATCATTTCTAAGGTGCCGAGTACAGCTAAACCTGCACGTTGGTAAGAACCACAGTGGTTGCCAGCATTTTGAGGACAGACAAACAACAAGTGGTGCTTGGCTAGTACTTCGGCCCAGCCCTCTGGGATTGCTGTAGCAACATCGTAGCAATCTATGTAGACTATCAGGCCAAATTGTTGGTTTCGATTGATGTTTTTTGGAACATGGATGAAGTATTTGGCTTTGCGCGGATCGATATCGTAAATGACATAAGCGCTTCGATGGTTTGGTAGAGTAACAGACGTGTTGAAAGTAAGTACCTTTTCAACAGTAGTCCGTTTAATGGCGGCCTCATGGCCGTATTTTGCTGCTTCCTGATAATATTTGTCAGCTAATTTTAGATCAACTTTACCCGACAGGCCCTTCTCATAAATTCTCCCAAGTTCGTAGTTGGCAGTTGGATTATCTTCACGCAACTCCACACTCTTCTTAAAAAGGCGGATAGCTTCGGTGATGTTCTTAGGTACTCCGTTTATACCGTATTCATAGTCTTGACCGAGGTTTATGCAAGCCATCCAGCAGCCGTTCTTGACACCTTGCTTACGAAGGCTCAGGGCTAAATCTTTGTTAGCTGTGCAGCCACGTCCGCTTTTGTACATTAGCGAAAGGTTATTGCATGCGTGTGGATTGCCAGCAACTACTGCTTTTGCGTACCAGATGCGAGCCTGATCCTGATCTTCCTGTACGCCCCATCCATATTCGTACGCAAGGCCGACGTTGTACTGACACGAAGCACGATCTTGAGTATCTGCATTGTCCTGGTTCGCTCCCTTCATGTTTAATTCAAACGCTTTTTCTAGATTTTTTGGTACACCATCGCCCTCAAAATACATTATGGCTAGTTCGTTTAGCGCTGGAACATAATCACGGGCTGCCGCTTTTTCAAGCCACATCTTTGCCTCTACTAGATCTTTCTTGACGTTTTTGCCTGTGTGATATTCATATCCCAACTGGTTTTCGGCCTCTAAAACTGACTGCTCTGCAAGTGCCTTTAGCAAGCTAATGCCGCCGGCGCAATCTTTCTCTCCACCTATTCCTCTCGCCTTATAGTCAGCCAATCGCAGTTGGCATGTTACGTCTCCTTGATCGCTTCCTCTTTGCGCCCAGAAACGTGCAAGTTTGTAGTTTGCTGGAATTTTTCCACCATAGTAGTATCTGTCAGCAAGTCTGGACTGGGCTTTTGGTAACCCAGCCTCGGCTGCTTTCTGCAAAAGACTAGTCGATTGCATTGAGTCTGCTTTGATTCCTGAACCGTTCCAGAGAAGCTCGGATTTGCCGTACCAACCGAGTGGCGAATCCTTAGCGCATAACTGCTCATAGATTGCCAGCGCTTTGGCATAATCGGTCTTGCATCCTTGGCCTTCACTGTGCATATAGGCTAATCCGAAAGCACCATAATCACAGCCCAAAGTCGATGATTGAGAAAAGAGAGAAAGTGCTTTCTTGTAGTCTTTCGAGCAGGCAAACCCGTCGATGTACATTGCGCCTAGCTTACACATAGCAGGGCCGTAATTCTTCGCCGCAAGTTCTTGCCAGATTTCAAATGCCTTTTTACGATCTTGGGCCACGATGCGCCCGTTATAGTACAAACTGCCGAGTTCGTCTAAGCATTGCATATCGCCTTCAGCACCAGATTTCTCAAGCTGCTTTGCGTATTCGTCGTAGTGGCCGTCGAGCAAGAGCTTTCTAGTTGATTTATATATTTCGCTTTGTGGAGGATATGCAGGAGCAGCGGGTTTGACACTAGATAATACGCTTCTGAACGCTGAGGTAGAGGTACTGTCTGGGGTGCTGCCGCTCTGAGCAACCGCAGGCGAATTTGATAAAAGGACCAAAAGCAAAAGGAGACCACTTGCTTCTGTTTTCGAAGTTCGCATGTGCTTTTTAACCTTCTTCAAGTTTATTCGTACTGGGTTTTCATAAATCTAAGCTTCACGTGCTGGTACAAGCTTAGCTGAATCGAGCAATATTTGAGCCCCGATGCTTCTTGTCTGGTTCTGTTTCTTTCCCGCTATCTGTCCACGGCACAGCTCACATCTCAGAACGCTTAGACATTATTTCTTCCCTCCTAATTATCTTCGCTGGCCCGGATAACTTGCTTATGTAGGATGAGAGGGTAAAACTATGCCAGTTTTGCAGAGCCAAGCACAAAGGGCGCTCGCGCCCGCTGAATTTACTAGTCGGTGCCGCTCTAATCGCCCTAGTCGGAACATTAGTGGCAGCGCCATTACTGAGTTCGGCCCAGCTCTAGGCATCCTTCTAATTTGCTTCTTCTTCCCTTTGCTCAATATGCTTGTTCTAGGGGTCTCCTACTGCCTCTGTATGGTACTTAATTACAATCAGGTGCATGAGGCTTCATTGCTACCGATGAGTGATGCTACAAGTTTGAATGGCCCTGTTTGCAAAGACATCACTGATCGATGGCTCAATGGCATGGGCAAGTTTGTGAAAACAGAAGGCTATCCCCAGACAGTTATTAGCTACCGCGATGGCCATACCACAAACAACGTTACCGACCGCATTGCCATGGTGCAAACAACAGTTAAGTGTCAGCCGACCTTGAGCATTCCATTATTTGGTGCTAGCGTGCCGGGCTTGAATGCTCCGATGGCTTTTTCTGTTGCAAGCGAGAGCACCATGGAAAATCCTGACAATGCACCTGTTGGAAATAGCGGTCAAAATCAAAGTGCTAAAGTGGTTTCGCCTGCTGGCGGATTGCCTGCCAGCGCCCTGGCAAAGCCATTGCCTAGAGGTGGATGGGATGGTAATAATTTGAGGATTTCGGTACAGCGCTGTTGCTTACTAAGCTCTGGGGGGAAGTAGGGTGATTTCTCGACGACACATTCGTGGAAAGAGTGGCAGCGCCATTACTGAGTTTGGCCCAG
>CALRJJ020000188.1:0-8249 GCA_943367505.1 Flavobacterium psychrophilum
CCTCTTTTTTATTGACTTAATCGTGTCGATTTAGTTGTTACCACATCTGGCCAGGTGTTCGTCTTGGCAAAATCGGGGTGGCGGTATCGAACTACTTATTTGCTTACTCGAAGCGTCCACCAGACAGAAGAGGGCTCGATAGACCGCTAGGCATAGCGCCTTGTGGTGCCATATTCTGCAGTGGCATAGCGCTTGGCGCCACATTGATCAAAGGATTTTGACCAAGGGGTTGGCTGAGGCTGCCATGTCTTTTTACTTGACCAAGCAGGCGTTGACCGTTTCTGACAATTTGTTGTGATTCGGTAACCCGTACAGCTAGACCTTGAAGATCGCCTTCCATGCGAGTCAATACTTGCTCGGCATAGTGATCGGCCCCTTCGCGAATCTTGGCTGCGTCTTCGTCAGCTTCTAGTCTGATGCGCTCGGCTTCAGCAAGAGCTTCGCGGCGCATTTGCTCAACTTCTTGAACAACTTGCTTGCGAATGCGCTCAACTTCAGCTTGCACAGCTTTTAGCAGTTCCGACTCGTGCAGCATGGTTTCTGCTTGGCGGCGAGCGGTGGTGATGATTTGTTCAGAGCGACGTTGCGACTCTGCAATTATTTCGTCTCTTTGTTGGAGAACGTCGGCTGCTTCACGCAGTTCTTCGGGTAGGCGTGCCCGTGCTTTGTCTAGCACGTCAAGGAAATCATCAGCATTGATGAATTTAAACTTGTAGACACCGGCCGCATCGTCAATTAGATGCTCAAGCAAATCTAGGTGCTTGTAGATTGTAGTTTGCTTGAAGGTGTTGGCTGCCTGGGCTGTCGGTGCAGTGATCATGGTCATTGTTGGTAGATACCCCTGCTGAAATGCTCTTTAAGGTGATCATTCACAGTACGTGGAACGAATTGCGATACGTCTCCGCCCATGCGGGCGATTTCTTTCACAGTTGAGGAGCTAATAAAAGAATACTCGGCTTTTGTCATCAGAAAAATAGTTTCTAGTTCAGGTAAAAGTTGCTTATTTGCTTGGGCCATACCTAGTTCTGCTTCGAAGTCGGAAATGGCTCGTAGGCCGCGAATGAGAATAGTTACCCCATTATCCTTCGCATAATTAACTGTCAGTCCTTGAAACTCTCCTACTGTGACTCCTTTGAGGTCTTTTACTACTTCCGTAATAAGGCTCTTTCGTACATCCACTGGCAATAAGGGAGATTTTCCCGGATTACCAACCACCGCCATAATCACTTCATCGAAGAGTTTGCTCGCTCGCTGAACGATATCTAAGTGGCCCAAGGTCATCGGATCAAACGAACCTGGATAGATTGCTCTAACCAACCCGATTGCTCCTCCTTTCTTTCCGCTATTTGCGGTCATTCAGTAGTTCCAAGTGTGGATGCCCCGAGGACGCCAGTCCAAAGAGACCTTGTCAACGGAACGATAATAACACGACCATCCTTGAAAACCCACTATGTAAATGGATAAGTTGCTAATGTTCAGGGGATTTACCGGTGGTAGCAGGCGCATATACAGCGGGCCTTGCGAGGGATATGCGTTGGCCGTTTCAGTGTCTTGGGCCAGTTTTTGTTTAGCCCAATACTTCGCTTGAAGTGGCCTGACTATCCTTTACATTTTCGCTATCGGTTTTGCTTTCTATTTTGCCGCTAGCGCTGGCAGTATTGCCCGCATTATTCCCTACACTATTGGCCCCGTTGCCGTTCTCGCTATCTGAACCGACCCGGGCAAGTTTGACGGCTGGATCTATATAGAAAGGAATAAAGAAGCTGAAGGTTGATCCTTCACCCAAAGATGAACTGACTGTAATGCGGCCTTCGTGTTTTTCTAGAATTTTGGTGACGATGGTTAAGCCTAAGCCGGTGCCCTTAATAGTGTGGACTTTCTTCTCCACTCTAAAGAAGCGGTCAAAGATATGCTCTAGAGAGTCTTCGGGAATGCCTATGCCGGTGTCTTTAATATGTACGGCAATTTCTTTGTCGGTTACGCCGAGAATCACCGAGACTTTTCCGCCTTCAGGAGTGTATTTGATACCGTTGGAGATCAAGTTGATGATTACTCTTTCGATTGATTCTTGGTTCAGGATAGCCAGCGGCATATTGGCATAAGGCACTAGTTCAAGCTCAATGCCGCGGTCGCGGGCCATGAGGTTGAGTGAGCGCACGGCCGATTCACAGGCGCGGTGAATGTCCATCGGCACCATTTCCATATCGCGCTCGGCTTCTTCAAATTTAGAGAGTTCGAGCACGTCATTGACCAGGTGCATCAAGCGGTCTGCTTCGTTGTCGATGATTTCGAGAAATTCTCTATGAATTTCGGGATCAAGTTTTTCGCCGTGGTTGCAGAGTGTATCTACATAGCTCTTAATTGATGTAATTGGTGTGCGCAGCTCGTGGCTGACATTGCTCATGAACTCTGCTTTCATGCGCTCTAGTTCAGCTTGCTTGGTGTTGTCTTGCATGATCATTACTGAGCCAAGAAATTCTTTGTTGAGAATAATTGGGGCAATGTGCAGACGCACTGTGAGCTCGCCTAATTGAATTTGTTCGACGATGGGCTCTAAGGCACCAGGGGCAATAGTGGTATCAGTGAAGGCTTGCACTACCTGACAAATTTGTGGTTGGTCGGGCCCTTCAGTGCAAACTACAAGTGGCTTGCCCACAAGGTCTTTGGCATCTTTGTCGAAAATTTCAGTGGCAGCGCGGTTTACAATTTGTACTTTGTTATCGCGATCGCACACCACAACTCCGTCGGCGATCGACATCAGAACTAGCTCTAGCTTGTTGCGTTCAGAAATAAATTTGTTACGCTCAGCCATCAAGCTGTCGACGTTCTGTTTATCGTAGAGCTGCAGTCGATTAGACATGTAGTTAAAGGCGTTGACGAGCTGGTCGATTTCTTTGCCGGCGCGTTGCACCTTAATGGCGTGGCCGAAGTGCCCCGCGGCAATCTGGCTAGCGCCCTGGGATAGAGTGCGCAGCGGTCCATTAATCAAGGCATAGTTGGCCCAGACACCAAGGGCACCGAGAGCACCGACTAAACAGAAAATGTTGATCAAGAAATTGGTGGTTTCTTGTTGTGTGCCAAGAATCGTAAAGGCTTCGCTGTCGAGGCCAACCCAGCAAAGACCAAGATCTTTGTTGTTTTTGCGCATCGGTACGACAAAGTGTGTAATGGCGCGATAGCCTTTGGGGCTGAGCTTTTGGCCCGGAACGATGAAGTTTTCGGGATTGGTTTTGTAGTCTTTGTAATAGGGATAGATGTTTTTTAAATCTTGAGGCGAATTGGGATTTAGCAAAATATTGCCGGCCATATCCTCATATATAACGTAGGCGATTGCTCTAATTTTGCCGCGCTGAGTGAGAATGTAGTATTTCAAACTCTTCAAATCGCCAGAGTTTGTCAGGGCTTCAGCACCGCCCCGAGCAAGTGCTTGAGCAAAACCCATGCCAAACTGCTCAACAGAGTCGTTAATTGATTCTTGTGCTCGCTGTAGCCAGAATCGGGCGGTGAAGGTTACCAGAGCGGCAATGCAAGCCAGGCCCATGAAGAGTAGCTGCTTTTGTGCCGGTACTTTGGCCCAGAGCACTCTCATCTTTGTAATTGTCTTGGTGGCCTTATTCATTAGAACCGCTTACTTATAAGTATTAGAACTAGTGCAATTGTAGCCAAAACCGGCAATTTAGCTAGAGAGACTGAGTTTATGGGCAAAAGGTTTGGTTTAAAGTGCAGATGTCAAGGGAATAGTGATTTTGGGGCTGATTAGATACTGGGGTTTGGAGAGAGGGTGCAGGGTCAATCGTAATTAGATGAAAATTGCGGGAGATTTGACCTTGACTAGAAAAGTGATTACTGGCGATGAAGTTTTGTTGAGCGGATGCAATGCATTCGCTGGTTCTGCTGTTTGCGAAAGAGAAGTGGCTGGCGGCAGCGAGAAGAGCGAAATCAACGCTAGCTCTAGCCCCCGCATATCCCGCTCTGGCATGCGGCCGGTGATTTCGTTAGCTGACGGTGTCGGACCGAATGGGCTGCCCGGGGCCGATCAGTTAGTGCGTTCCCATATGAGTCTGGTCAAGCAGATTGCCAGGAAATACAGTCAGTATCAACCTGACAGCTTTGAAGATTTAGTACAGGTCGGCTCTATTGGCTTGCTTAAGGCCATTAAGTATTACGACCCCATGCGCACACGCTCGGCTAGTTTTCGCACTTTGGCCACTTGCTATGTGCGTGGTGAGATTCGCCACTATTTGCGCGATCACTGTTCTCTAGTGCAGGTGCCCCGTCGCCTCACTGAGATGAATGCCCAGTTGAGCCAGCTTGAAGAGCGCCTTACTAAGACCCTTGATCGTGCGCCCACCGTGGCCGAGTTGGCACAGCATTCCGGTTTTTCTGTTGAAGATATTCTTGAAGCGCAGCAGTCATGGGAAGCCCGCCTGCACTACGATTCACTTGATTCTGGCGCTGATGAAGAAGAGCGTGATGATCGTCGCTCCCTCTGTGATGTTGTTCCAGACAAGCGTTGCCAAGATATGTTTAGTGCTTCAGAAGAGCGAGAAGTAATTGTTCAGGCTCTAAAGCGGCTTGGTGACAGAACAAGACAGATTGTTGAGTTTGTTTTCTTCTATGACCTTTCGCAAAAAGAAACAGCCTATGTGCTTGGTTTGTCTGAAATGGGTGTATCTAGAGCTGTTCACAGTGGTTTGAAGCGCTTGAAAGAGATCATTGGCAGCGAAATTCGCTAGGGTTTAATTGGCTTATTGAGCCGATTTGATTAAATTCTTGATTTCTTCGCCAAGGGTTGTTGACAATCGGTTAATCTCTGCTAACATTCTCCACTTGTGGCCTATGCTGCGAGTATTACTGCTTTTTATTGATGAGGGCTTACCTCATGTCCTTCTTACCAGACGAACTACCAGTCGCTCTAGACAAGCTAGAAGATCACCTCCGGGCGATCTTGAAAATCAAGATTCGTGAGTTCGTTCATCTGAACCCGATTTTCAATTGCATCCCGTCTATTGATGTCGATGTTTACAACCGCGCTTTGACCGATACTGCCGCCAATGCAGCTCAAGAACAAGCAGTGCAGTCTGTTATTCCGGTTCACCCTGCAATGCAGCTTAAGAACGACGGCCAAGCCGCTCAGCCCATCATTGCTCTGCCTGAAGGCAAGCCACAGACTTCGCTTGAGCCGATTAGCCGCAGCCAGTTCCGCCAGAATATTCTGGGTAATGGCCAGGTCTCTTCTCGTCCGCCGGCTGAAGTTACGCCCTCAGTGCCGCTCGCGAGCAAATCGTTCTTTGCTGGTTTCGATGTTGAGTGTCCCAATCAAAGCCGTCAACTGCCAACCCGGCGCCGTTACAGCCGCCGCTCGATAGTCTAAAGCTCTAATTCTAAGTTCTCAAAGTGTCAGAAATTCTTCAAAATTTCTGACACTTTTTGCACCATATTTAGTATTGTCACTGGCCTTTTTGGGGGGCTAAAAGTCGCCGTCGGCCACTTGTAGACAGGTTATGCCTTCGTCTCGCCACATAGCCACAACCGAATTGCGATCATCGAAAGACAAAATTGGATGGTAACCTTTGGCGCGAATACGTTCTAGCAGCTCACGTTTGACGATGGTGTCTGCGCGCATATCGCCTTCTTTGCGCAAATAGAGCAAGCGGGGCTCAAACCAGAGATCATGCTCTTTTAGCCAGTTCTCGGTAACTTTTCGCAAGCTGCTGTTGCGAGCTGAGACATAAATAATGGGATAAGACGCCTGGGCTAAGGCGGTTATCACTTTGGCTACTGGTTCGTGCAGGGTGTCTAGGGCGGCCATTTCTGGCGATAGAAACGACTTCCAGTCTTTTACTTCCCCGTCTAAGAAGTGCCGGCGATGCTCGCAGTCAGCCAGCGTTCCGTCAATATCAACCAATACGCAGTCATTAGCCAAGTAGATATTAGCTCGAAGTCTAATTTTTAGTTTTAACTGGTCGGGACGAGAGGAATCGAACCTCCGGCCTCACCCACCCCAAAGGTGCGCGCTACCCCTGCGCTACGTCCCGGTATCTTTTGAAAGAGATGGGGGCAATTATACCGCAGACTATATTTCCTGTAATTGTCAGGGCCGCTTTTGACCATTTGCAGAGGCAATCACTGCTAAAATACCTTAAAAACTTATTACTTTCATTTGAACTGCTATTTAAACCAATAGGTGAACCGATAGCTCAAGTCTCAAGTTATTGCCAAGATTTTGAACCTACGACCCATGGAGCCCATCCCTACCCAGTGCAAATTGACGTAGCCCACCTATTTCCTTTCGAGCTGGATGAGTTTCAGCTTCTAGCAATGAAACACCTAGAGGAAGGCAAGAGCGTAGTTGTTTGCGCGCCGACCGGTTCAGGAAAAACAGTCGTAGCGGAATATGCTGTCGAGATGGCGCTGATGTCAAACAAGCGCTGCTATTACACAACGCCGCTTAAAGCTCTATCGAACCAGAAGCTTTATGACTTGAAGCAAAAGTACGGGGATGAAAAAGTTGGTTTGCTCACTGGTGATCTTTCGGTCAACCGTGATGCTCCTGTAGTTGTAATGACTACTGAAGTTTTTCGCAACATGTTGTATGGCACCATTCTTGGTGACGTCAGTCGCAACTTGCGCGATGTTGCCTTTGTTGTCTTAGATGAATGTCATTACATGAATGATGCTGATCGGGGCACGGTTTGGGAAGAATCGATTATTTATGCTCCGAAAGATATTCAGCTTGTTGGTCTTTCGGCAACAGTTGCGAACGCCCAGGAGCTTACTACCTGGATCGACGAGACCCATGGACCGACCGAGCTTGTTGTTTCGGACTTCAGGCCAGTGCCACTGCGCTTCCACTACTTTGGTGAACGCAAGATCTATCCGCTATTGGCCCCCGGTGGAGCGGTAAATTCTTTCCTCAAATCACGTTTTGGCAGAAAGAAACCACAGCATAGTGGCTCTGATAAACGCAGACGTCCTATGGGCGGCTTGTACACCCATCCTGGTGATGTGCTGGGCTCACTTTCTGCGCGCAATATGCTGCCTGCTATTTATTTCTTGTTCTCTCGCCGCGGCTGCGAAGAAGCAATGAAAATGGCTCGGGGCATTCCTTTGCTCCATGCTGATGAACAGAAAGAGTTAAAGCGTCAAGTCGAAGAATTCACTAAAGACAATCCGAACTTGGCTAACCATCCGCATATTCCATATTTGCTAGAAGGCATGTCGGTGCACCATGCTGGCATGTTGCCGAGCTGGAAAGGCATGATTGAAAAGCTCTTCCAAAAAGGCTTGCTCAAAGTAGTCTTTGCTACCGAGACACTGGCTGCCGGTATCAACATGCCGGCGCGATCAACAGTTATTGCTTCTATTCACAAGCGTTCAGACGAAGGCCACAGACAGCTGACAGCATCTGAGTTCTTGCAGATGTCTGGTCGGGCTGGTCGCCGCGGTATGGATGAAGTTGGTCACGTTGTCGTTTTGCACAATCCTTTTGAGAGTGTGGATGAAGCGGCTAAACTGGCAACATCTGGTGCTGACCCACTTTCTAGTCGATTCACTCCCTCTTATGGCATGGTCTTGAATCTACTTGAGCGGCACACCATTGATGACGCTCGTGAATTGATCGAACGAAGCTTTGGTCAGTTCTTGGTCAATCAGCAATTAGAACCAGCCTATACCCAGAAAATGGCTTGGGAAACTGAACTGCAGAAGTTGACTGCACCACTTTGCCCTGCTGAGCTTGGCGACTTGCCGCTTTATGCCAAACGTCTCGAGACTATTCGCTCGAAGCACAAACAGCTGAAAGCAACCGAAAAAGGCCTTAAACCATCGGCTATTAAACCGGGCTCTCCGGCTATTATCGCCTTGGCTGAAACCCGTGCTGAGATTCAAGTTCTCTTGAAAGAAGCTTATGCCATGCCCTGTCACGGCTGCCCTGTGCAGAAGCCCTGTAGCACCCAAACCGAGCGCATCGAGCATTTGCAGAAGCGTATCAAAGATCTCGACAAGCGTGTGCAGCGCGAAACCACTAAGTATTGGACGACCTTTGAAGCGCTGGCAAATATCTTGCGTACTCTCGGTTATCTCGATGGCAATAAGCCAACCAAGCTTGGTCGTATGGCCGCTTCTATCCGCGGCTCGAACGAATTGTTCTTGAGCGAAATTGCCATCAGCGGTATGTTCGATTTGTTAAAACCTACCGAGCTGGCCGCTCTTCTAACTGTTCTTATTGGTGATGAGCCACGGGGCAA
>CALRJJ020000189.1:0-8235 GCA_943367505.1 Flavobacterium psychrophilum
TGCCCCTAAAATGCCAATAAGCTTCTTGTAATGTTCTACCAAGGAACCGCGGCGCTCCTATTTTTAGTAAGCCCACCGTTCGTAACCACAAATGTTTTGACTGCGGTGACTGATGTGTCAGTTGCGAGCAGCAGAGCTATGTTCGCGTAAATGCGACACCCCACCCTTGGAGGAATCTACTATGACTTACGACAGACCCGTCGAACCACACGGCCCTATTACCCAGCCTGGTGGCATCAACTACAACGATGTCGATATGTCAAATCGTTCGCGCAACGACAACGCTAATAACAATGCTAATCGTAATGATAATGCTAATAACAATGCCAATCGCAACGATAATGCCAATAACAATGCCAATCGCAACGATAACGCCAACAACAACGCCAATCGCAACGATAATGCTAATAACAATGCTAATCGGAACGATGTTAGATCGAACAATACTGTGACCAGTGACGTCCGCAATAACGTCAACAATAACGTTCGAACTGGTGATTCTACCTCGAGTTCAACCAACACCAACAACAACCGCACTGGCGATTCGACATCTAATTCATCGTCTCGTGGTGGTAATTCAAACATAAGTGACAACAGCCGCACCAACTATTATGGTGGCAGTGCTAGCGCTCCAAACGTCTATGCCTCAGGTTTCTGCAGTGAAGGCGGCAGTGCTGGAGTCTATGTACTCGGCATCGGTGTCAGCGGCGGCAAATCAACCATAAATGAATCATGCCTGAAGATGCGTGACTTCCAAGAAACCATGCAGTCTGTTTGCAAAGCCAGTGACGAGCATGCCCAAGTCGCTCTATCCAGCTTCCAGCTTGAACTAGCAGCTGGTCGTGAGATGAGTACAAACCCAATGGCTGCCAGTGTTGGCAGAAGAGTAAGCCGCATTTCTGATGCTAAAGCATTAAGCTCGATGCAACTAGATAATGTCTGCACCACTCTCGCCACTGGTTCAAATGCTAACGTTGAAACACTGAAAGCTGCTGGTCTAGACCGACCACTAATTATTGTTGAACCAGCTAAGAACGCCAATGAACAGCGCATCTTAGACGAAGCTCTAGCCAATAAGGTTGAGCAGATCGATAAAGCTGTTAAGGGGTTGCAAGAGCGTCCCGTGATCATCGAGAACAAAGTTGAAGTTGGCGTCGCTGTAATTGATGTGGCTCCTCCTAAACCAGTTCATCGCCCACCAAGCCACAAACCACCTGTAGCTAAGCCTAAGGATGTTGATTGCGACGACCCTGCCAAAGCCAAGAAAAAGTAAGGTAGAGCCATGGAAACATATGATTCTTTTGGCACTCCGGTGGCTACTAAAGCTGCTGATCGAATTGAAGTTGCAGTAAGAGAGAGCCAGGCTGATAGCCGCTTAACTAACAGTGGCGACAGTCGTCCAGACACTCGCACAAGCTTATCTTTGGAAGCAACATCTGCTTACACCGATATGAAAGTGCAAGAACGGATTAATCCGCCGGCTAAGATGTACCGCAATAGCTGGGTGCATGACCTGCTAGACCAAGGTATTTATAAAGTTGAGAAAGGCGATACCCTGGCCCTTGTGGCCAGGCGTGCGCTGGGAGTGTCGGGCCATGCCGACGCCAGCACTCGCGAAATTGCTGCTGAAGTAAGGCGCATCGCCGCTCTCAATGATATTAAACTTGACTCCAAAGGGCGGCCAGTTCACGCCATACATGCAGATACTGTGCTCAATATTGGGCGCAAGTCTGAGGCATTCTCTAATGCAGGTAAGGTTGTTGAATCTTCTCACTCAACCAGAACGCCTGATGATGCCCCACGCCGGGCTACTGTTGATAAAGACAATTGTCTTGTCGATCGCCCTCGCGTGCAACATACTCAAGGTGTTCTTAAAGCCGGCATGTGTGATCGTATGGAAGTCTCTGACAATGCCTTCGTTACGGTTCGCCCTGGTGCCGATGTTGTTGTCCGCAACGGTGCCCGTGCCTTCGTATTTGGTGGCTCTGTTTCTGCTGAAGCAAATAGCCGAATATTTGCTGCCGGTGGAGAGATTCAAGCTAAACCAGGTTCTAGCATCAAGTTTATTGGTAACGATGCCAAAGTGATGCAGGTTGCCGATATTGTAGATAAGCCAGCTATAGCAGATTCTAAGCCAGTAACTGATTTTCTTTAGTCTGTTAGTGTAATTAGTAAATCTGGCTCTTTAGCTCTGTTCAGTTCAGACAATTGTGGAAGTGAGAAGCCGAACGTTTAATCTGTTCGGCTTTTTCGCGCCCATAATTTGACCATAAACCTCTTGTAATCTAATTTCACGGCAGCAGTTGAGCCGTTTATTTTCTTTGATGCTAGGAGACCTTTACTATGAAGCCAGATGTCCCTCGTGAGCACTCAGGACCAGCCGATAACAACGCTGCCCTCAGACTTTCCCATGAAGCCTTTGATACTCAAGGGCGCGGCGCTGGTAAGGCTCAATCTTTTCCTCAACACTTAGCTGAACAAGCTATCAAAGCGCCAGTGATGAAGGTGGCATTAGCTGCACCTCTGGCCGATAAGCCTCTCGCCCCCCGCGCTCTCACCACCCCCGTGGAGCCTCATGTTGGCAAAACTCCTGAGCTGCCAAAGGCGCCTGAATTACCGAAAGCTCCGGAGATGCCAAAACCCATTGCTCCAGTTGAGCCCCATACTCCCAAGCCTCCAGAAGTCATAGTTCCGGTTAAACCGCCAGAAGTTATAGTGCCGGTTAAGCCGCCAGTTGAGCCACATAAACCAGAACTGCCGAAGCCACCGGCTCCAAAGCCACCGGATTTGCCAACGCCTCCAGCTCCAAAGCCACCAGATGTGCCAAAACCAGTGCCACCGACTGAGCCACATACACCGGTGCCTCCGCCAGTACGAACACCTGTGCCGCGTGAAGTCGTTCGCTATTCCCCACCTGCAGAACCAACCCGCCCATCGCGCTTACCGGAGCGCCAGACCCCGCCCGAAACTAAAGTCAAAGAAGTACCTGCCACTGTCAAAACAGACAAAGTTGCTACACCTGGCTTGCCACCGGTAGTTAAAATCAAAGAAGCTGAACACAAAATTGTTGTTCCAGCTGCTGCTCACAAACCTGAGTCAAGCACCCATCATCAAGCTTCTAAGAAATTGGTAGAGAAGCATGGTAGTAGTGACAAGCCTCATGTTGTGGCTAAGCCCCCAGAGCATAAAGCCGCAGAGCATAAGCCTAAAGCTCATGTTGAAGCTCCTCACAAACCTAAAGTAGTGATTGCCAAACCTGAACACAAAGCTCATAGCTCGGTGGTAGTTGAGAAAAAGGGAAACACCCAGATCAAAGAGCTTAAGGCTCCAGCGGCGGCTGCTTTAGTTGATGTTCAACCAATCGCAGCAATTGAAGTGATACCAGCGGTAGTTCCGGTTGCCGCTGCCACTGAGAAAATTCAAGCTCCTGCTGCTGAGATTACAACTACTCCACCTCAAAGTAGCGGAAGCAATGTCTGGGGTGAAGCCAGCGTCTCCTACTCTCCTGGTAGCAAGACCACCGTTGGCACCGCCACTGTCGGCAAATTCTTCGATCAACAGAACTATGGCTATGTGCAAGGCACCGCTGATTTGACCCGTGGCAAACTCGGAAACGTCTCGGCGATGTATGGCCACTCGCTGCTTACACCTTATGACGAAGCTGGTAACGTTAGACGCGGTAACGTCAACGTTGAAGCCGGTGTTGTCTTAAACACAGGTGCTGCCCTCGAAGGCTCTAAGTTGCCGATATTCGGTGGCACTGCAGCCCGCGTTGGCGTCAATGGCTACTACCAACTAGATAAAGAAGGCAAAACCACTCTCTATGGTTCTGCTGACTACGCCAGCAATCCTAAGCAAGCTGACGCCCAAATTGGTGTAGCGCACAAATTCAACGATGTCACCGTGACAGGCGGCTACCAGGTCTCTAAGGTTGAAGGTTACAAAACCGGTGAATACGCCACCACTTCACTAAGCATGAAGTTGAGTGACAATACCGATTTGTACGCCGGAGCAGCCATTGCTCTTAAATCTGACCGCAAGGACGACAAGGTCTACACGGGCATTAGATTTAGATTCTAGACTGCACTTCTGCCGGAAATAGCCGCAATTATGGTGATTTGATTGCCTTCATGGCTACGGCATGGTGCCGGTTGGCTCTTTAGCTGTGATAAAATTTGCCGCTGCATCTAGCTGTTGCTAAGGTTGGTTTTTGAGCAAGATTAGAGTTTCAATCGTAATTGTCAACTGGAAGACGCCAAAGTTGTTGGCTGGCGCTTTGCGGTCGATTTTGGCCGACAAGGACGCTGACAAGTTCGAAATCTGGGTTGTGGATAACAATTCAGGCGATGGCTCAGTGGAGATGCTGCGGCAAGATTTTCCTACAGTAATAACTGTGGCCAATACCGATAACGTTGGCTTTGCCCGGGCTTGTAACCAAGTTATTCCAGATTGCACGGGAGATTATGTAATTCTCCTTAACCCAGATACTGTGGCTGGGCCAAATGCCATTGGCTTGCTCATGGAATATATGGACGCTAATCCCAAGTGCGGCGCCATCGGGCCGAAGATGCTCAATGCCGATGGCAGCTTGCAACTTTCATGCCGCCGCTCTTTCCCTGATGTGCGGGCATCGTTTTTCCGCCTCACCTATTTGAGCAAACTCTTCCCAAAACACCCTGAGTTTGCGCGTTATAACCTAACCTGGGCAGATCCGGATCAAGAAATCGAAGTGGACGCGCTATCTGGTGCCTGTATGATGCTGCGCAAGTCAGTGATCGATAAGATTGGTTTGATGGACGAAGACATCTTCATGTTCGGTGAAGATATCGACTGGTGCTGGCGCGTGAAGCAAGATGGTTGGACAGTTAATTACTATCCGAAATCTGTTGTCTATCACTATCATGGTGCCTCGAGTCGTTTTCGCCGCATTGGTGCCACCATCAATTTGCACAAAGGCATGGAAGTCTTTTATCGCAAACACATGGCTAAGCAGTACTGGCCGATCTTCAATGTTATGGTCTATGCCGCCATTTGGTTCCGAGCTGGAATTTTTATAGTGCTTTCATGGCTGCAGCAATTTGTGCCTGAGAAAAAAGATGCTGGTGTCTTTGGTAAGAGCGTGGAAGAAGACACTGCTAGTGCCGCTGCCAGTAAGTCTTAGGGCTCTGTGGTTTAGGCTTACACCTTGCGCCAGAGGGATTGGGTAGGAGAGGGAAATTGTTTAGTTCCGATCTGCTGTTTGAAGGCACCTATGGTTGCTCGCGACCGAATGCAAGCGAGCTTTTGCCTGTAGTCGCCCGAAAACTATTTAGTTTTGCCGACCGACTGGATGGTTTCAGCTTTGCTCGATTTGAAGTTGGACCGAATGATGACCCACTTATTTTGCTAGATAACTTAGCCCATTTGCCTCGTCATAATTTTCTACTAACTCCTAATCGGGAGAATCATCAGCGCTTCAAGGCAATTAGCGACTCTAACAACCGAACCATGGATGCCGGCGAAGCGAAGTACAAAATTATCCATTTTCGTGGTGGCGATTTAATAGATGTGAACCTTGAGCAGGTCGCGCGTCAACCTGAGCCCGTGCAACCCCTGGGTGCCGACCACTATTTGCTTTGTGCTCAAAATTATCGCGACCGAGGTAAAAACAATGAGAATGCCATTGTTGTTGATCTTGCTGGTAATGTCGTTGAAAGGCTAGTTCTTGGCCGCTCTATTGAAGCGATGAAAACTACAAACAATGGAAATATCTGGACCTGCTACTTTGATGAGGGCGTTTACAGCGACGATCCTATTAGTAAAAAGATAGTCGCCTGCTTTGATAAACACGGAAAACATTTGTACCCTGATGAATGCAATAGCGTCTTTGCCAATTGGTGCAATAACATAAATGTTGAATCAGATTATTCTGTCTGGTTTTCGCCGACTGTGACTGGTTTGGTTCAGGTTGAGAACTTCGCCATAAAGACTGTCTCAGTTGAGCAGCATGCTGGAATCGGTGTCTTTGCCATTTCCGGTGAACACGCTCTCTGGGCTCCGTTCCAACCTGAGTTGACGGGTCTGGACTTGTTTGTTGTTTCTAATCTTCAAACAAGTAAGAATAAGTTCTATCAGGCCGTTGACGATAACGGTCAGGTCATTAAACACGAGTACTATGCCGCTTGCGGCTCCAAGATGTATTTCGTAGCGAACCATGATGTTTATGTAATTGACCTAAAGGACGTTCAAGTCTAGACCATCCCTTATACTCAGGCAGGCTGAATGAGCCGATTCTAGAGTAGAGGAACGTCAGTGCGTCTTTTTAGATTGCCCGGAAACTATTCAACTAGAGCGAGCGCAGCTCTCTTTTGTTTGGCGCTCACATCCTTCGTCATTGCCATTGGCTCGGCGTCTCCGGCTGTAGCAAGCAAGCTGCAAACATTCAATCGAGTTGGGCATACAAGCAGAATTAATTGCATTGCCTTCAGCCCTGACAAAAAGCTGCTTGCCGCTGGCGATGAACATGCTGTGAAAATTTGGGATGTCGCATCTTGTCAGAAATTACATACCTTGATTGGTCCTGGCGATGCGGTGCAAGCTGTTGCATTTAGCTCCGATGGCCGACACATCACGTCCTCGTATGGTGGCAGTTGTGTAAAGGTCTGGGACGTTATTTCGGGCCACGAACTAAAGGCTTCCAAAGACAGTTCCGAAGCCGATGTGAAATCAGCCACGCAAGTAGTGAAGACTGACGAAGGTTCCATCAACTGCATGGCTGTAAGCGCTGACGGCACGTTGGGGGCTTCAACCGATGGCTATAGAGATTTGTTCGTCTGGGATCTGAGGTCTGGTAAACGAGTGGGCACCATGAAAGGTTCTGAGTACGAGATCACTTCTGCTGCAATTAGTGGTGACGGCAAAACTATTGCTGCAGCCTGCGGTGATAAGTTGCGGTTGTGGGATGTTGAACGAGGCGGTCGTAATCGAATCTTGCTAGGGACGCCACATTCAGCTTCGCTATTAGCTTTTAGCCCTGATGGCAGCAAAATTGCCTGCGGTGGACGTGATAGAGATATAACCATTTGGGATGTGCAATCGGGGCGACGCTTGCGAATTCTCTATGGAATTGGTGGGATTTACTCGCTTTCGTTTAGCCCAGATGGTTCCAGAATCATTGCTACTGGCTTGTCCAACGCTCAAGTTTGGGATGCAGTTACAGGGCAGAAGGTCAAATCATATCCAACCCGTAGAGGATGCGGGTTGTGTGCGACTTTGAGCCCCGATAACACTTTAGTGGCTGTCGGTTATTGCGGTCTCATTCGGTTACTAGACGCTGAAAGCGGAACTGAATTGCGAAAGTTTACTGGCTCTGGCAGAACTGCTCTGGATGTCTCTTTTAGTCATGACGGCAAGACTTTGGTTATGGCTTCTGAAGATTGTACGGTCCAGCTTTTTGATGTTGCCTCTGGTGCGGAGCTGCGTACATTCAAAGGTGATTCACAAGCGATATCATCTGTTGCCTTTAGTCGTGACGGCAAATGGCTTGCCATCGGTGATGAGTATCGCGGCGTTAAACTGTGGGAAGTTAATTCGCCTGACGAACCGGTTGATTTGGCCGCGTTAAACACTGCTGTTTACTCACTAAGTTTTACTGCCGACGGAAGATATTTAGTGACTGCTGGCCATGATTCAACTATTAATTTGTGGGACATCAGCAGGAAAAAGCTTGCCGGTACAATCAATTTTCTCGGTGGAGCCGAATGGATAGCCAGTGATGAGCAAGGCAATTTCGATGGCTCGGAGTATTGTGAAGTGCTAAGAACTTTCCGGCACGGTAAAAGCTACTCGGATTTGAGCAAGCTTAGCGATAAGCACTGGCAGCCTGGTCTATTAGGCCGACTACTAAGCGTTCGAAGCACTGCAAGCAACTGAGTGACTTTTCTTACTGATGCTCTCGAAATGGTGTTCTTCTCTACTTGCTGAGCAATTCCAAGAACTTCTTGATCCACTCAGGATGCCCGGGCCAGGCGGCGGAGCTGACTAGGTTGCCATCGACATGGGCGTTAGTGAAGTCTTTGTTTTGCTCAATAAAGGTGCCACCGCAGGCAGTGATCTCTGGCGCCACAGTTGGATAAGCCATGCATGACCGGCCTTTGAGAACGTCAGCTGCCACAAGCACTTGAGCGCCATGGCAGACAACTGCTACTGGCTTGTTCTGATCGAAGAAATGCTTGACGCAGGCAAGCACCCGTTTGT
>CALRJJ020000190.1:0-8228 GCA_943367505.1 Flavobacterium psychrophilum
GAGGCTTTCGATCCGCGGGTTGTTAGCGAGCTTAAGCGCGACCTTGAGCAACTCGTTCTTGTCGGTAAAAAAGGGTTTTAAAAAATGGCTAAAATTCTAGTTGCTGAAGATGATCACCATGTCTCGGATCTGGTCAAAGTTTGCCTGGAGCACGAGCGCTATTTGGTTGAGGTAGTTGATACCGGTGCCAATGCCATTTCTCACTTGCGCATCTACCCCTACGACTTAGTTATTTTAGATTGGATGCTCCCGGACATGACCGGGGTGGAAGTTTGCCGGCAGTTCCGCGCCCATGGCGGCTCTGCGGTGGTTTTGATGATGACTGCCAAAGGCAGTGTTGATAATAAAGCCGAGGGGCTTGATGCTGGATGCGACGACTATATTGTTAAACCGGTTCATCCCACTGAACTTTTGGCTCGCGTTCGCGCTCTCCTGCGCCGCCCAAAAGCCGTTCTGCCTAAGGTCTTGAGCTTGGCGGCCCTTGAGCTCAATTCGCAAACCCATGAGGTCAAGCTGCACGGCCACGGCATTCACTTGACCCCCAAAGAGTATGCCATTTTAGAGTTATTGATGAAGCATCCCAATCAAAGCTTTACTATGGAAGCTATTCTCGATCGCCTTTGGGGTGCTGATGACGGTGCCTCAATTGACGCCGTGCGCACCCATATGAAGACCTTGAGACGTAAGTTGGATGAAAGCGACCAGGCGACCGGGCAAAAGAGCAAAGACTCGGTGATCAAAACCAAGCGTGGACTGGGCTATAGCATTTACTCCGAGTGAAAATAAATTTGATTACTGATTTCTTGAAGCTCTGAATGATACTACCGGTGTGCCACTGGCTTTTGATGAATTCATAGCATCTTTAGCCGCAGAGAGCATCATACCCAGGTCTTGGCAGTCTTCGGGAATACCAGTGACACCAAAGGCGATGGCGAGGTTGCGGCTATCGAGTTCATTGCCTAGTTTTTCGTCCCAGAGCACTTCTGTTACTCGCTTAGCCACCATGGTGGCCGCTTGCACACCAGTGTAGGGAAGCATTAGTAAGAATCCAAATGTTTCGAAGTGAGCCAGTTGGTCGATATTTCGCTTAACCAAATTGATGCGGCGGGCCGCCTCTTTGATCATATTTAGTGGTAGTGGTTCAAGGCCAGCTGGTGTGCGCACGCGCATCTCAAAAATCAATAAGCAGAAGGGGGCACCAGTGTGTTCCCACCTGAAATATTCTTGCTCAAGAAAATAGAGGATGACAGGATAATTTATCAGGCCTGTTTCTTGCCGCATCATATTCTTCATGCCAGCGTCAATAGCCGACCGGTCTACACCCATTGCCTCTAGAGGCTGTTGCTTGATCTGGGTTGGTTTATCTGTGAGGGCAACCAGGTCGCAAACTAGTAAATTGTAGATTAGTGGAATCCATTCCACTTTATTGAAAGGCATTTTGCGCAAGAGCTCAAATAGTGTGCTCTGGTTGTCGATGATCTGATAGAACTGTTTCTGCTGATCAATACTAAGGTTGGCTCCGCGAGACACTTTTTCTTCAAATTGTGCTTCGGTTAAGTGCGGATGCTTGCGGATGAAGTAGGAGTTTATGGTCACTCCATTTTTCATCAAAACTTGATATTGCTCTACCAGGGGCCCTGATTCGGCGATGAGAAGCTCTATTGAGCGGCTGATTGTGCGCTCGTTTGAGCGGTCGTTGGGATAGAAAGAAAACTTGCCTTTACTCCAGGTCAATAGCTCCATTATGGCCGCTTCGCCTTTGCATTCAGGGGAGGAGGCATGCAGCGGTTGGCCGTTTTCAAAGAAAACGTCAATTAATTCGTCTTGCTGGGTGACGCTAAGCAAGCCGGTCATTTTGCTGATTAAAATCGACTGCAGCACATGGGGCGCGGTCATATTGAGGAGATCGCCTTCGAGAGTGGCGTGCCTCGGCATTTCCTGGCTTTCGGTGAAAGCTGCTCTGGCTACAGGAATGTCGCTAGAAGGAGCAGAAACTGAGGGGATATTGCTGGCCGTGGCGCGCATGCCGCCGAATGCCTCTAGTTGTTGGGCATTCATGTCAGTGTTGTCGCCCAGACATTCGCGGGTGAGTAAGTTAGTAACTAGACCGATATCGCCCGTCTGATAGTTCCAGCGAATTTCTTTGTTTAGCCCTTCGCCAATAGTAAATGTCCACTGGGGATCGCCGCCGTCCCGGTCGCACATAATCGACAGAGTGCAATCTCTGGTTGGGTTTTCGGCAATCCATGGTAGCTCAACTGAGCGATTCAGGTTCTTTTGTGCTTCCTGTAATCCATGAAACACATCCTGATACACAGGAATTCCGTGCATTTTTGAAAGTCGGATTGGGGCGGGGGGTTGCGACTTTTGGGGTCTGAACATCGTGCGCTACCGATTTGTGTGGCGTAGATATACTAATTTCCTGGTAATGCTTAGTTTATTCCCCGTTGTTGCTGTTTTGCACGTTGGTTTTGAATCAATATTGATAGCCATTTGCTTTAGCCTTGGTCTGATAATAGTGCTAAGTCGGTGGTGAAGTGGGCATGAAATTAATATTGGCTCAAATGAGCCGGGAATTCGCCAGTGATTTCAGGTACGACTTAATGGAAGCTATTGAGAAAAATTTGGATACGGCCACTGCGGAGCCGATAATCGCCACCGGTTGTGCCGATTCCGGGCGCAGCACTATGGCGGTTCATCTCAGCGCTGCGGGCCTAGAGATGACCATCGACACGGCCGTTGATCATAGCCTTGAGATGGTATGTTTGGGCGCCAAGCTTGAGCTAACTACCCAGATGCTGTCTGATACATCGCGACGCTTAGAAGCGGCCCTGCTGAGGATCGGTCAGCTTGAAGCCGAGCTAAGTGCTAGCCTAAACCAAGTTGCTGCAGTTGCCAGTCAAGTAAAAGGGTGAATTCTTAGTGGCGCAGTCTTTCATTTTTATCAATTATGAACAGGCTCTGCGATTTGGTCATGTCGCTTGGGGTTTTTCTCTTTCTGATGGAAATACATACTGCTGGGGTTCTTCCGACCATTTATTGCGTCGGCCAATGACTGACATAGTTGCCCTGGTGCAGTATTCAAATGTACCGCCTGGTGGAGATATTGATTTCTGGTGTGAGCAGGGCAGTTTTGAGCAGATGTTAGAGAGTATGTCGCAGGGGCACCATATTCAGCACCAAGAAATTCGCTATCACATCAACTATCATGCTTATAAAAAACTAGATCATGATGGTGGCAATCCCGAGCGTGCCTTGCAAGAGTTAGAGTTAATCAAGGCCGGTGGTTGGTCACTGCTAACTAATAATTGTATTGACCAAACCTATAGGCTTCTGGATGCTTATGGTTCGGCTTCTGCTTTGGTTGACCCGAAGCTGCGCTATCGCTCTAGGAGATCATCAGCTGGGCAAGAGGTTAAGCGCCTGAGCACATTACTTCCACGAAAATGGTTTGCTGCGGCCCGCGGGGAGTCGTTCTCCCTAGAACAGTATAAACTCAGGGCAAAGAGTACTAGCGCCTGTCACAATAGGCAGTCACAAGATAGAAACTCTGAAACAATAGGTTCTAATGAACAAGACTCTAATGAACAATCTAATGCAAAAGAGGCGCCGGAATTAAGCATAAAAGCAGCAAGTGGAGGCAAATTGTAGGCTGAAATGGCAAAGATTTTGTTAGTGGAAGATGATACCAATCTGGCGTTTCTAGTTAAAATGCAGCTAGAGCAAGGTCGCCACCTTGTCGATCATGTTGATACCGGACTTACCGCAATTAGCCAGCTGCGGATGACAAGCTATGAACTTGTCATTCTTGATTGGATGCTACCTGACATTTCAGGCATTGACATGTGCCGGCAGTATAGAGGCACTGGTGGCAGAACGCCAATTTTGATGCTAACTGCGCGCGGTGCCATTGAAGATAAAGCCACGGGTCTCAATGCTGGTGCTGATGACTATCTCGTTAAGCCTTTTCATCCAGTTGAGTTAAATGCTCGGGTGCAGGCGCTTTTGCGCCGACCTCAAAGTTATGCTGGCAAGGTTTTGACGGTGCGTGATATTGAGCTAGACACAGAAGCTTGTCGGGTTTTCCGCGCCTCTCAGGAAGTCGATTTGACCTCAAAAGAGTTTAGTTTGCTTGAGCTGTTGATGCGTTATCCCAATCAGAGTTTTACTCTAGAGACTATTTTAAGTCGCGTTTGGCAGAGTGATTCTAGTGCTTCAGTTGATACTGTTCGCACCCATATGAAGACACTGCGGCGCAAGTTGGGAGATAGTGAGGAAAACGGCATCATAAGAACTAAGCGCGGAGCCGGATACAGAATTGTTGACCAGTAGCTAAAGCTCATGAAAAATTCACTTACCGCCAAAACTACAGCAATTATTTTAATTGTGGCGGCAGTATTGATTTATATCGGTACCATGACTCTGAACTTAGCTGCTGACAGGTTGGCTAATAGTTACCTCGCTTCTAAACAGTTTCAGTTGGTCGATCTCTTAGACCAAATTGTGCTTGATATGTCGCGGGCTGATGCGCAAGAGCGCGAGTATGTCTTGACTGGTGATGCCAAAACCATTGAGCAGTACAAGCTTTGCTTTGATCGCATCGATGCTTGTGTAGCTAAATTGAAAACACTACTATCGGACAATTCTCGCTACTCAATGTTGCTTGATGAGTTAACTGATTCTATTAGTTTTCGCAAGAGTTGCGCCGAGGAAGTGATTCAAGTGCGCTCTAGTGGTGGTATGGCGAGTGCTCTTGCTCGCTCTGATAAATTTGATGAAGGCCATTTGACCAAGCACGTAGAGTGGCTAGCCAAAGAAGTCTCTGGCACTATTAATAGCGAAATGACGGCACGCTTTAGCGAATTAGATAAGGCTAGCCTGACCACATTGATTGGTATCTCATTCATTCTAATATCGGCGTTGCTGGCTCTACTTATAGTCATCCTTGGGGTCAATCGCTATGTCTCAGAAAGGCACCGGGCTGAACAAGCACTAAGAGCTGCCCAGCAGGCTTTGTCTGAAAGAGAAGCACGCATGCGTGCTTTAGTTGAGACCGCTCCTGATGGCATCGTCACTATTCGCTCTGACGGTACAATTGAATCTGTTAATGCTGTACTAGAAAATCTCTGTGGTGTGCCCGCCTCTGATTTGATTGGTGTAGATATCGAGCGGATCATCCCGAGCTTTCTCCTTGATGGACGAATTAGCGACCTGGCCAGCGGTCAACGCTCACCGTTCAGCGCCGGGCGTGAGTTGTACGCGGTGCGACAAGATGGCAGTCACGTTCCGGTTGAGGTTTCTACTTCGACTGTTAGCCTTGGTCGTGAAGATGTTTATACTGGTATCGTTCGTGATATCACTGAACGCAAGGAAGTGGAAGAACGCGTAAAAGATTTTTATTCGATGGTCTCCCATGAGCTGCGAACGCCACTTGCTTCTATTCGTACTGCTCTTGGATTGATGGAGAGCTTTAGTGATGAGCTCAGTGATAAAACTAGACCTGTAGTGCGCATTGCTGCTGCTGAAGCTGATCGCTTGATGCGTTTGATCAACGATATACTTGATATGCGCAAAGTCGAATCGGGCAAACTTGAGCTTGCCCTCGATGCCTTTGATGCCTCTGACCTTGTGCGTAAAGCTATTGAAGGTATCGATAGCTTGGCGCATCAATCGCAGGTTACTATTGAGAATGAGGCCAAGAATGCCCTCGATGTATACTGCGATGGCGACAGGATACTGCAGGTGCTTTCAAACATTTTGGCTAATGCTGTCAAGTATTCGCCTAGTCCCGGTAAAGTGATTGTTGCTTGCGAGAAGAGCGGTTCTAGTTGTAAAATCGCGGTACGTGATTTCGGTCCTGGAGTGGCTAAAAACCAGGCCCATAAGCTCTTTGGCCGCTTTGAGCAATTGCGTGCTAAAGACGGCAAGAATCGTGCTGGTTCAGGTTTGGGTTTGGCCATTGCTAAGGCCATAGTTGAGCAGCACGGCGGCGAGATTGGAGTTGAGCTTCCCGATGGTGGTGGGTCAATCTTCTGGTTCTCATTGCCTCTTGCTGAAGACGAAATTGAGTCGCTTGAATTGGATGAAGATGAGCTTGCCCAGCAAGCGGTTCAAACGAGTCAAAGTATTCAATCTATTAAATCTACAAATGAATAGAGCGATGAGGCCGAGCGCAATGCCTGAAGAAAGATCAAGACAAGAAGAAAGATCAGGACGAGAAGAAATTTCACAACCAGAAGAAGCAAAACAAGAAGAAGCAAAACAAGAAGAAGCAGAACAAGAGAGTTCTGGTCGCGTTCTCTTGAGGCGTTGTCCGCAGTGTGCTGCTGAGATTTACGAAACAGTCGACAACTGCCCGCTTTGCCAAGCCGAATTGCTCGGTAGTTTTGCTATAAACCAAGATCTCATCGAAGAGAGCGTAGAAAATTTAGTAGTTCTATTGCGGGCTGAATACGATCTGAAATCGTTACGCCTGGCCCAAGACACCGATCAGCTCATGGCCAGAGCAAAAATAAGAGAAATGGTTCGTGAAGATTCAACGGCTCTAACTATATTTGAGCGCGGCGTGGTATTGCAGCATTTGCTCAACATTGTTTTTAATTCGCGAGACGAAGATACTCTTTAAGACCCTCTGGGTCGTCGGTAATAATAGAATCAACCCCAAGATCACACGCTCTTTTCCAGCCTTCTTTGCTGTTTACAGTCCAGGTGTTTACTGTAAGGCCGGCATCGTGAGCGGCTTTGACAGTATCAGGTCGAACACAATCAAAATCGGGATTCCAAGCCGTTGCCCCAACTGATTTGGCATAATCCCGCAGGTTGTAGATGACTGAGTCGCCCAGTAAAGCGAGCTTGTATTTAGTGGTTTTATCGTGAATTTTTTTCAGAATAAGATGGTCAAAAGAACTAATCATGATTTTGTCGGGATAGGGATAGTCTTTGAGGAGCTTGAGCAGCTCGTCGTCTATGCCAGCATAGTTACCCGGGCAGTTTTTGATTTCGATATTAATAGTGAGTTTGCCGTCTACAGCGTCAAGCACTTCCTTAAGTAAGGGTAGCCGTTCTTCTTTATATTTTGCTTCGTACCAGCTGCCGCTATCAAGAGCAGATAGGTCCTTCCAGTTTGCATCTTTGACAAGGCCGGTACCATTAGTGGTGCGGTTCAGGGTATCGTCGTGAATCACCACTAATTCGCCAGATTTACAGCGGTGTATGTCTAGCTCAATGCCGTCTGCTTTGGCTGCTACGCTTTTCTTAAAGCTAGTCAGGCTATTTTCTGGACCCCAGCGTTTGCCCCCACGATGGGCCACCACCAATGGAAGTTTTTGTATATTGTCTTTTGCCATTAGTACGTTTCCGCATTGAAATTGAGTGAGAAGAGCAAGGCCCAAGGCGATGCTGATTTTAAAAACGTATGTTTGTGCCATATCCACTACCGTATCCGCCATATCCAGTGTTGTAGCCGTTATATCCGCCCGAGTAGAGTGAATTTCCGTACATGCCGTTGCCGTACATGCCATTGCCGAAATTCATATTCATCATGCCTGAACTCATGGCACCAGCAGCCATGGTGGCAGCTGCTCCCAGGGCCTTAGCCAGACCCTTTAAAAGGGGATGACCTTTGCTTTGGGCCGCTTGCTGTTCGTTTGTTCCGCTACTACCGCTAGTTCCGCTAGTTCCGGTAGCATTTTCTGTGGCTTGACCCGTCTGCGAATATTGCGGAGTGCTCTGTTGGTAGCCTTGGGCCTGGTAACTCTGTTGGTAGTTCTGGGCGGCAGGCTGGTAGCCTTGCGCTTGATAATTTTGAGCGGGATAGCCTTGTCCGGGCTGTAAGTTCTCGGCGCTCGGCATCTGGAAAGACTGTTGTCCATATTGAGCCCCATAGCTACCCTGGGCTGGTGCCTGGCTCTGGTAATTGCTTGGATATGGTGGTGGCGTCTGAGGATACTGGCCTTGGTTCGTATTTTGTCCTTGGTTTGTATACTGGCCTTGGTTCGTATACTGATTCTGGGCCGGCTGGCCAGGATAGGCGTGGGGCTGCTGCTGATACTGGTCGGCGCTTGCCATTGGTGTGACATCGGGACTGCTGTTCTTGTTTATGTGAACAGCGTTTGTGAGAGTCTCTAATTGTTCTTTGATACCGGCTGTGGTGTCAGGTGGTTGATTAGGAAAAACAATTCCTTCAAGAGTCTGTACCCGTTCTATCAAAGGTTTCGAGCTGTAATTTT
>CALRJJ020000191.1:0-8211 GCA_943367505.1 Flavobacterium psychrophilum
TAGCGCGTGACAAACAGTCTTTAGAGAGTTTGCAACTTGGTGAAGGTCATTTGTACCTTCGGTCAGGGTCTGTCTATAAAACTCATAGGCTTTGTCTAGAGCAACCCGATCTCGTCTATCTGCCTTTTCCATAGATACCCCCGGTTTCCCTATGACTCCATTTGCATATATACCCGCTTGTTAGTGTTTTTCATCGATAAATTCTTACGCTAATAATTAATGCAGCACTGCTTCAGCTCTTTGCCAAATCGGCTATTTTTCCCGCACATCAAGCATTTCTGACATATCGTCGGCTAAACCACTGACGCCACGACTGATGTACTGACTATTAATTGGTCCCGCATCTTTTAACTTAGGCGGTGGTCGAAAATAATTACTATCGGCAATGGTCTCAAGGCGACTGGAAATAGTGCGAATAATCCAGGCCTGCTCTTCTCTCTTGCCCACTCTTATAGCACTCATTAGTGAAATCGGCAGGCCTTTGAGCACAGGCAAATTCATATAGCGCTCAACGATGGCAGCGACTGGCGTATCGGGAAAATAATCCCGTGTATTAAGGTCGTAGCGCAGAACATCACTTTTTTCGGTCCAGCCGCTCCAACCACTCGAAGTCACACCAGTACCAGGAAACTGATACTGATACTTAGTGCCCTGGCTATCAGGCACTACTATTGTTTTCAGTGGAGTTTTGAAATTGGCTGTGCCACCAGCCATACGAAACGAGGGCATGAAAAATTTCTTCCACTGAGCAAGACTTAAATGAGCGACTTCTTTAGCGTCGGCTCGAACAGCGTATACCTGCCAATCTGGTGCAGCGCTGAACAACTCATAGCCACCCTTGAAGCTCTTCAGGCGAACGCCCTGGGCCGAAGCAATTACTTCAAACTTGCCGTCCACACTTGATTCTTGCAATAGGCGCACGGCTGCAATAGTCTTTGCCGCGGTCTTGGGCCGGCTCTTCTCATTGCCAGCATCTTTGGCGACAGCCCCATTCAGCATCACAAACTGGCAAAGTATCAAAAGAGCCGATGGTATCAGCCCAGCGCAGAGAAAAGGTTTAGACCGAAACCAATGAGACAAGATAACCACCAAAGATAACTCATGGAGTGCCAGTAACTTACCCTGAGCAATTTTCACTCAAACACTATATATCGTAATAGAGTCAGTAAAAAAGAAAAGTGAAAGAAGAAAAAACCATGGGGAGCTGTTAGTCAGCCAATCCCCATGGTTCAAGTATTACACTTCTAGTAATTGCGGTTTCTACTGACCGCTACCCGCCAGCTTGGAGGGCTCGCCTAGTTGCTCAGGCCCAGAAGCTGCGGCAAAGTGACGCCATCAACTTCAGCAAAGAATGCCAGACCGATAGCCAGAGCGATACCACCAGCCCAGTAGATGGTCTTGAGCAGCGGGTGCATCTTGTTGTTCTTACGATACTCACGCTCCCGCCGCTTGACCGACTCGAAGAAGAGCTGCTGCTCGGTCTTGCCGAAGTTGCGAGCATCCTCTTCGGCCTTGATGGCATCCTCTGCTCGCTTGACCGCGGCGCGCTCTTCGGCCTGGCGATGCAGTTCGCCAATGAAGGCGTCACAGCTAGCAGCAGCCTGAGCACTGATTTCGTCCATGCGAGCGTTGAACTCGGCCAGCGAAGCCGTATTGAATTCTGCCATTTCAGAACGCAGCTGCTCACGAGCGGCAGTACCGGCCTCGCGGATCATGGCACAAGCAGCCTGGAAACGAGGATTGTCTTCAATGATGCGGTGGCACAAGTGGTGCATGACGTGCCCGCTGAGGTTCTCCGGAGTCATCTCGAACAAGTGGCGCTGCTTGAGAAAGTCGAAAAGCGCTTCTTCACTCAATCCGGCAATGATGAGAACCTCATCAAGCCGGGCCTCACTCAGGCGCTCGCAGGTGGCACGCACAATGAAGTCAGTCAGCGCTTCGAAGTAAGGCTGCATCGCCAGACGCTCAGCATCCACCGGAAGGGTGTGATACACGTAAGCGGACGGACGCGGAGCCTTGAGCTGGCGAATGAGGCGCCGGCGGTAGACCACATCATCGAGCTGAGCAGCGTCAAAGGTGATTTCCTTGGGCTTGAAGTTCGACTTCTCGCGCACAGTAAGAAGGCTGAACTTCTTCAGATACTCGCGCAGCGTTACCAGGAAGCTATCATCCGACCGGGCCTTGCTGAGAAGGCCGTTGTAGAGGCGGTGGAAGACAGGCCCAAGCTTCTTCTCGATGGCGCTGATATCGACAGAGTTGTTGGTGGCGGCGGCGGTGACGGCGGTATTGATGGTGTTGTTGGTCGCGTTCATGGGAATCCTCATGGAGTTCGCTGTTGCATTAGCTCTAGTCGCTCCTATGACGACTAGAGGAGATGGCTGCAGTAAAGCAGTTAGTGGATAGGAGAGCTCGCAGTGTCCTGCGAGCTCTGTTCGTGAGATGTGAAATAGTGAGACCGCCTTGAAGCGATCTAACCAGTAACTAGTCAGTGACTATTCAGTGCCCTTTGGCCCCTTGTTGAAAGGCGTAACGATTGACCCAGGCCACAGCAACCGTCGAGACTACAATCACCAAGTGAACTGCAATCAACTTGGTAAGGTAGTCGAAACTCGCGCTGTCGGCCTTAACGAACGCCTCTAACAAGTGAATGCTCGAAACACCAAGCATCGACATGCTCATTTTCACCTTCAGCGCACCAGGATCGATATGCCCAAGCCAAGCCAGTCGCGGCAAGCGACTCGGCTCAGGGCGGTCGACATCGCCTGCCGACTTACTGAAATCACCGATGAACAAGACATAGCCGCCAATCATGATCATGACGATCAAGTGGCTGACCATGACGATGTCGAGCAGGTGTAGCACTGCGATCAACACCTCAGTGTTGCTGTAAGAGACAGAGTTCCAAGCCAGGTCCGCGGTCTGCACGATGAAACGCACAGAGTACACAAGCAAGGCCACGCTCAGACCCAGGTACATCGGCAGCAGCAAGAACCTGCCACCGAAGACGATTTGTTCCAGAATTCGACTAGATTTCATTCAGTGCTCCCGTTAGTGGCGACCGATTGCGTCGATAACTTGCTCGACCCGCAACCAGGCGTCACGGTTACTTTCTTTAATCGCCTCTCGCAAGACGATATCAACGACTGCCGGAGCAGTCAGTTCGTTGACCCAGAGCGAGCTGATGCAGGAGGAAAGCTGCTCAGCAGTAAGCGCATTCAAAACCACCTCATGGCCAGCCTTAATGTCGCGGCGCATCAGGTAATAGAGATTGTCTGCCACCACATCGACAAGCTGTTGACGCAAATTGGCGTCGGCCAGCAATGCCTCACGGTCGAGCGACATGGCCGTGCGCACATAGGGAAATTTGCTCCAGAGCACGGGCGTCACCAGAGTGGCAAGGTCGAGCCGCCGCAGGTGCTTACTAAGACTTTCGAAAGCTGCTGGGTGAGAAAGTCTCAAATCAATTAATTGAGCGACCAATTGTTTGATGACAGCCGGAAATTTATGGGTTGCAAAATCGTTCATTGTGTAGTCCTCGAAAAATGAGGTTAGCGAAAGCAGCGTTTAGCTTGAATGCGCTTGATGCGCTGCTCTAGATGAAAAGCTACCGTAGCGTCAGCTCCAGCAGCGCGTTCTTTGAGCCAATCAGACACAAAGGTCAAATCGTGCTCGATGCCGGGATAATCAGGACCGCCGAAACGACCAAGAAGTTCAAGTGCTCGGGCTCGCCTGCGCAGCTCGTAGGCAAACTCAGGTCGGCCGAACTTGCCGTAAAACTCGGCCAAAGCTCTGAGATCTCGCGACAAATACGGGCTATCAGAACCCAATCCTTCTTTACCAATAACCACGGCCAAGACTAGCTCGGCGTGCCTTTGGTGACGCTCAACAGCAGCCTGTTTTTTTGCAAGCTTGGCGACAGCAACGATTTTACTGAGCTCTGTATAAAGCTCATCACTCGCACTGGCGGTTGAACCCACACTGGCACTTTCGCTAGAGCGAACATCGAGCAAGAGCGTCAAGCGTTTCTCCAAACTTGCAAGACTCTCCTCGTAACGATGCTCAGACTGAAGAATGGTAGCCTGGAGGGCAAGATGAGAAAGCCTGAGTGCGGCAGTGTCCGCCGATTTCTCAAGAATCTCAAGTACCTTACTTAAGCCATCGAGAGCTTCGACCGACCTGCCGTTCCTATAATGAAGATCAACCAGTCCAGCGAGCACCTCCGCGTAGCGGCGATCCTCCTCGGGGTAGTTGTGTTTGACCAAGCGCAGAGCATACTGATACCACTGCTCAGCCTCGGTGTAATGCCTCTTCTCGGTCAGAAGTTCAGCCAAGCTGACGACGTTGCGTACCCGGTTGAATGAATCTGCACCGTAGATGTTGCGGTCACTCTTTATAAAGGAACGAAGGAAAAATTCACTTCTTTCTTCCGGCCCCATCGATTTTGGATCTTTATAAGAGAAAGCTGACTTGAACACAGTGAAAACCACTGAGCCAGTCGGTTCATACCACGGATCGCGCCATTTTTTGTACAGCTCGATAACGACAAGAATTGCAATGCCATAAGAAGACATATCGTCGACTCCAGTAAAAACGTAAGGTTAATGAAAGACTCTCGCTACTCAAGCAAATTACACTTGAAAGGATAGCGAAAGATTGAGGGACAGCAAGGTTTTCCCGGCTCGACGCCAGGAATAATAAGGACTAGATATAAACCGTATTTGGTACTAAAAGAATTTTTTGCCTCCGAGGCGATGCGAAATGGAAAAGAATATGTTTTCAGTTCTACGCTTACCGCTAGGTCACAGTCAAACGGTAGAAAAACATGGCGCTACCCCAAATATCCAATCAATTAGCGTCACTGCAAAAAGCCGCAACCAGCCCCAGATAGAGCAACGCTGAGAGAAAAGAGATTGCGATCTCGCCCCCAAATGCGGTGGCACGCTACAAACAGCAATTTCCAAGAGCATTAATTGCTCCAATATTCAGCTGGCGCACCCTGCGCTCACACTTTCATCAAACCGTCAAAGCAGCTACTGGCAAGCGTATACAGCTTAATGGCATATACACGCCTGCGCTAAATCGAAAGCGCAGCGAAAGAATTAGCGCTACCATATACGCCACCACAAACGCTATCGCATACGCCACCACAACCGCCTGCAAAGACCAAGCGCGGAGGCGCAACACAAAAGCTACAAAACCCCAAAACACTTACACCGCAAGGACTTCAAGGCAGCCACTTCGCACGAAAAGCATTTTATAAACATATCAAACAGACTACAAGAGCAGCCGCGTTTTGATAAAAACGCGGCACACAAAGACCACTACTAATAGTACCAAGTAAAAAAGGCACTATCAGAAGCCATCAACAAGCAAGAGAAAATAGACACCACTTGTGGTGTCAAACAATGTCTGACTGTTAGATGGAGCATTTGATTACGGCAAAAATACTAAATGGCGGTTAAAGCCGTAACTATGCTTTGGCAAGTGAAAACATCACTGCTTTGATTCTTTTTTTTTTCGGAACGAGAAACTAGAGCATTTCAGTTTCAGGTTCATGTGTTTCGACAGGCAGGCCCTTTGTATGGGATTCCGGACTAAAGGGTAGAGTGCCTCATGACGAAACATGGTAAGCAGATTAGACCCATTTTCCTTCAACGACCTTGCTAGGCAAACAAATCTGGCAAAGGCATACCAGTGCTGCCTTCTAAGTAGTCGCTTTGGTTAGCTCGCGCGACCACTCGACAAGCTAAAGCTGGCCAACAAAGCCGCTTATGCGGCGATTCCACCGATACACCAATGGAATATACCAGCAAAAGACTTTGTAATAGACGCGTAACATTAACCACTCTTCAAGACAGGCACTGACATAAAGCGGCCTAACACTTGAATTCAAGAGCCCGGTTTAATAGGGTCAGATATTCTTTCATCACTCTTTCACCAAAGCAGTTACCCAGCCAAATATCCGCTCCAGCAACCCACCGCCGCCACTACCTTCTCGTTCTTGGGAAGTTCATGTTTGTGGTGGTCACTTGCCGTTGCAACAAAGTGCGGGAAACAGCTCTGGATAATCCTCCGGCCACCAAGGCTAACAAAGGAAATCATATGCTCTGGCTCATTGCCATCGCCGTTGTCGCCATCATTGTCGCACCGGTACTCCTCGACCCCAACCGCAGCCGGCGCCGCAACGCCAACACCGCCGACAGCCTGATTGCCCAGGCCGGCTCTGAATATCTCCGCGGTCTCAACGACGAAGCTTTCATGCACTACAGGCAGGCCCGCGATATCGCTCGCGCCAACTCTGCATATATGCTCGAAGCTGAAGGCAACTACGGTATGGCTCAGATTTATGAGCGCCGTCGCGACTACAGCTCTGCTGCTCAATGCCTGCGCAGCATTCTCGCCACCCGCGCCCACTGGGAGCAGTATCACCCCAACTATGCGGCACTGGTGGAGAGATATCTCAGCGAAATCGAAGCGAAACTCGCTCCTTGAGAGAGTTTCTTGTCATTAAAAACTTAGAAAGGAAACCACCATGGAAGCAATTTTTGCAGCGGGACTTTTGGTCACGCTGGCCTATTTCGTCCTCATCATCGTCCTCCTGGTCGCCTGGGTTCAGGGCCTGATTCTGGCCTTTCGCGCCAACATCTTTCTCGGCATCCTCTGCTTGCTTCTGCACATACCGCTGGTGCTGATTGGCTTGATCTACTGGATCTTCGGCTGCGACATTCCCGCAGCAGTGGTGCGCGCGCTACGGAACTAGCCATTTGACGGCTAGGCCTCTTTCACCCATTCAACAACCACTTGGAGAAACAATGAAACCAGGCCTACCCTCTTCCCCGGTCCAAGAAAAATATTTCTATCACGCCATTGATCTAGACGCGGTCAGCCGTTCTGTGCTGAGACCTCAAGTCGAATTTTCTGACAGCGAATGGGTGCCAGCCTACCAGTGGTTAGAAAAAGAAATCGGCTTCTATCCACTCTTTCTGGCCGTCGGTGACGAAAGTGCTGCTTACGTCACCGGCTATCAAAATCAATGGCGAGTCCATATCGGTGGCTCGATCATTGATGGTAAGTACGTGGCCAGCAAACGCAAGGCTGGAGAGTTTCCCAACGTTGTGCTCCTTGCCTTTCGCCAAGGCGATATCCAGGGCTGCTTTACCGACTACCAGTGGTGGAACATCGTACTGACCGATGTTCTCTGTGGCCGCCCAATTGGCCCGGCATTGTACCGCTACCTCTTCAAGAAATCCTGGTCACGTAGCAAGTGGTTGCGTACAGCCAATGGTGACGGTCACCTGGTGCAAATGCTCGTGCCTGAGCTCGACTTGAGCAAGGCTGCGTTCCTTTGGGCACGCAATGAAAAAAGCGCCCAGGCTCTGCGAGCCATGGGTTTTGAAAAGGTTTCAGTCAAACGTCTCAAGCTTGAGCATTAACTGCTTTCACTCCTGCAAGAGCCCCAAAGGCTTTTGCAGGAGTTTCTTTTCTTCGCCCTGCCGACACTTCAAGACCTTTATCAACTGTTCTTGGAGAGCTCTCTACAAGACCTCTTTCAAAACTTCTCTACAAAAACTTCTCTAAAAAATTCAGCTAATACTATCTCAAGTAGCACTCACGAGTAAACGCAGAGAGAGAAGATTAGACAAGAGTAGAGAATGACCTAGTTGTGCGCAATTTAAAAGTGTCAGAAATTCTGAAGAATTTCTGACACTTTTAAATTGCGAAATTTCTACCTGTTCAGTCTAGCCCATAAGGCCTTGAAGTTTGCGCTCACGCTCACGTTCTCGATCATTTCTACGCTTGCGTGAACGCTTCAACTCTTCTACAGGCAAACCCATCTGAATCGACATCGCTTCTAAAATAACATTCTGCGAGCGAGCTTGTGCGCCAGCTCCAGCCAAGGCATCAGCCCAGGCATAACGCACTTTGACACGATGAGTAGAACAGTGATTGAGTGATTGCTCGAGATCATCAATCTGAAGCAACACGGGTTCAGCGGCTTGAACAGCTGCTCTATGCTCCTTCAAGGCAGCAATCAGTGGCGGATAAGCGGCCAGTTGTTTTTCTATTATCGTAAGCTCATCGCTACCAGCATTTGGTTCAGCATAGCGCTTACTCAGAGCCAACAAATTCATAGGCTCCGCACTGCTAGCAGCAGCAATTGACTCAGGGTCTTCCAATAGTTTCTCAACATTGCGCTCAGCTTTTCTGGCA
>CALRJJ020000192.1:0-8208 GCA_943367505.1 Flavobacterium psychrophilum
CCTGGATGTGGGGAGTGAGCTCAGGCTGTAATGCTCTTGGAGCAGCCTGTTTTGTCTTAATTACTCAGGCCATAGGCATTGCCGCTACTCTTGCTGTTGCCGCTACACTTTACCTTTGCGGTACTATTGTCTTTGCCCTCATGGGCCCTCGGCAATCTTCCGCTGAAGACCTCTCGCAATAGTTTTTGCCACTTCGTATTTCCCCCAATGACTTCAGCCTCCTGGTCCCTTAGCATTGGGGGCCCACGGTCAGGCCCTAAGTAAATGGATTCCCCACAGTCCTGCGTCAACTTGAAGACTATAGACAATGTGGCAGTGTTTGATGCACTGCTCGGCAAACCGTTGAACATTGAGACTAAACTTGAGTGCAAGAATACTTTAGCCCGCCAAGCAATTGAAGAAGTAGCGCCAAAGACCGTGAGAGTGACTTCACCAACTGCAGAAGGTGTTCTTGGGGGTTCCGGATTTTTTGCCGGACGCAATGGTGATTTGGTAGTTACCAATGTGCACGTGGTGGCTAATAGTACTAATACTGTTATCGAAACAGTTTCAGGAGAGCGCTTTCGCGCCAAAATTGTAGACATTGACGATGTAAATGACCTGGCTGTTCTCAAAATCGAAGGCATTAGTAAAGACCCTAAGCGGGCCCTAGAGTTGGCCGACGATAACAAGCTTAAGAACGGTGACCCTATGCTGGCTATCGGGCACCCCGCTGGTTCTAGGCAACCGGTAGTGTCGGATGGTTCGTTTATCGCCAAGCTACCTCAAGTTCTCTTAGTGCAGCCCAATATCGTCAACGGTATGATTGAGAATGCCGCTCGTTTTCAAGCTAAAGAGCCTGCTTTTGCTGAGGACGCGAAGAACAATTTGTTCGCTACCATGATCGGTATGGACACTCCGCTCTGGCACGGTAATTCTGGTGGACCGGTAGTAAATGAGCGCAAGCAGCTTGTTGGAGTTTCCACTGCTATTGATCCAGCCAACCCCTACATGTCGCTTGCTCAACCAGCCAGCAATGTCAAAGAACTTTTGCGTCGGGTTGAGGATAGGCAAGAGCACAAATTCGACTTTACTTACCTTGAGCAAAGCGCTTATGACCGTGATAAAAAGGGCATTTTGACAAAAAGTGCCGGTGAGATTGTCGCTGGTGCGTTGCTGCGCCGGGTTGCTGCCCCAGTGTGGGGAGGATACTCTGGAATGCAGGCAATAGGCAGTCTAAAGATGGCAGCAGGCGATTCTTTCGCCGGACGCGGGCACTATTTAGCCGCTGCCGGTGAGCAACTACTTGGCCTTGCTGGTGGTGCCATGTCTTTGCTGCCACGCACGAGAACGATTGGCTATGGCTTGGCTGGAGCTAGTTTGGTACTGGATATGCGCCATCGATTTAGCGCCGATACAGCTTTGCTTAAAGACGTAAGTCGCACTAGTGGTGAGAAGCGCTTGCCCTACGGCTGGGGTGACAAATTATTCTAGATTTAGTAGTTCTAGATTATTCTTGCTTCTTTCATGGCTTTAATTTGAACATCTGTTATGCCGATAGATTTGAGCTTCTGCTCTGTCTCTTTAGCAGTATCAGTGCAAGACCATTCTGCTTCTTTCTTGCCATAGATTTGTTTGATTGGATTGCTTATTTGCGGCACATTGCCGAGCCTTGAGTGGGTCATGTCAGTCAAGACTCTGGTACTACCTTCCGGTAGGAAGTTGACTGCTTCTTTGACCGTATTGACCGGTGAGACGCAGCAATTGGCCTCGGCGAAGAGCGACATCCAATGTTTCAGGGTTTTGCCCGCGATTACTTCAGCAATCTCGGCACTAAGGAAATCGCGATCGTTAATGACGTTTTTTGTCAGCAAATCTTTGCGTTCGATAATAGTGAGGAATTTTAGCCAGAATTCCGGCTCGATGGGAGCTGCGGCTAGGTAGCGACCATCAAGACAGCGATAGACGCGATGGTTGGGCAATTCATCGGGATATTTGGCGTGAATTTCAGAGGGCTCTAGATTGAGATAGAGACTAATGGTGCCCACTACTGCCAAAGCCGACAGTGCGCTTTCAAACATGCTGATCTCGATTCGCCTACCAATACCGGTAGATTCTCTTTCGTATAGAGCGGCTGTTATGGCAAGGGCCGCGTATGTTCCGGACATATAATCTGAAACAAAAACCGAGGGCATAATCGGCTTGCCAGCTTGATCTTGAGACTCAAACAAAATACCGGTTTCAGCTACGAAGTTGAGATCGTGGCCAGGTTTTGATCCCCACTTAGAAGCAGAGCCATAGCCATTGACCGAGCAGTAGATCAAGCGCGGGTTATGTTCTCTCACTACCTCTGGACCGAGGCCCAATCTAGCCATTACTCCGGGCCTAAAGTTTTCGATAACGACGTCAGCACCCTCGACTAACTTTTTGACAATTTCTAAACCCTGAGGGCTTTTGAGATCTATTTTGATGCGCTCTTTGTTGCGGTGCAAGCTCCAAAAATAGAGACTATCTTCGACGCCTTGATTGACGACAATTGGCGGAAGCCGCTCATTGAGAGTGCTATCGAGTCGCTCAATTCGCAAAACCTGAGCACCAAGATCGCTCATTAGGGTCGAGACTATTTCGCCAGGCAGGAGATGGGTGAAGTCTAGAACTTTTAGTTTGGCGAAAGACATAAATATCTCATAGCTGAAAGGTTGTAAAGAAAAAGGAGGGCATACCTGAAATCAGCAGCCCTCCTTTGTTCTAGTTCAATTGGTTCTTAGTTCATATTCTCGATGATGGCATTGGCAAACTCACTGGTTTTCAGTTTGGTTGCACCTGGCATCAAACGCTCGAGGTCATAAGTTACTTTCTTCTGTTGGATGGTTTTGGTTACCGCTTGAGTGATCAAGTCAGCAGCTTCTTGCCAGCCCATGAATTCAAGCATCATCACGCCAGAGAGAATTACAGAACCTGGATTGATTACGTCTTTGTCAGCATACTTAGGAGCTGTTCCGTGGGTAGCTTCAAAGATGGCGCAGTTGTCGCCGATGTTAGCACCAGGAGCTAGTCCAAGGCCGCCTACTTGAGCAGCGCAAGCATCTGAGAGATAGTCGCCGTTCAAGTTTGTAGTGGCTAGAACAGAGTATTCATCTGGTCTTAGCAATACTTGCTGGAACATAGAGTCGGCGATTCTATCTTGAAGAAGAATCTTGCCAGCTGGCAATTTGCCATCGTGCTCTGCCCACATTTTTTCTTCTGAGATTACTTCTTTAGCGAATTCAGTTTCGCCAACTTGGTAGCCCCAGTCTCTGAAGGCGCCTTCAGTAAACTTCTGAATGTTACCTTTGTGCACCATGGTCACTGACTTCTTGCCGCGAGCGATAGCGTATTCGATTGCTCTGCGTACAAGTCTGTCTGAACCGAATTTGGAAATTGGTTTGATACCGATGCCAGATTCTGGACGAACTTCTTTGCCATATTTAGCGCAAAGATCAATGAAAGCCTGAGCTTCTGGAGAACCAGCCACAAATTCGATTCCGGCGTATACGTCTTCAGTATTTTCACGGAAGATAACAACGTCTAGTTTTTCAGGTGATACTACTGGTGAAGGCACACCCGGGAAGTGACGCACTGGGCGAATGCAGCAGTAGAGGTCAAATATTTGACGGAGTGCTACGTTCAAGCTGCGGATACCGCCACCTACTGGAGTGGTTAGAGGGCCTTTGATGGCTACTCCGAACTCTCTGAGAGCGCTGATGGTGTCTTCAGTCAACCATTCATCAAAATTGTCTTTTGCTTTTTGTCCGGCAAATACTTCGAACCAAGCAATTTCTTTCTTGCCGCCATAGGCCTTAGCAACTGCAGCATCGATAACGCGCTTGCTAGCCTTCCAGATGTCACGACCTGTACCATCGCCTTCGATAAAAGGAATGATTGGTTTGTTAGGTACAACTGGCTTTCCGTCTTTGAAGGTAATCTTTTCGCCTTGCGGAACTGTTATGCCGTTGTAGGTCTTGTCTATCACTTGTCCCATGTCTCTCCTTCGCCGTATCCCAGGTGTCCGGTTTAGAGATTAACAGTACACTCGGCTCCAACCCTCAGAAGATCAACAAATACTAATTGTCGTGCTTAATCATGAGAATTTTGCGGTAGTCATGAGGCGGAGGGCTGAACTTGGCCATATACTTTTATATCCAATTTTGAGGGCCTAAATTGAACCTTGCCATTTCACTGAAGCGAGCCTTAAGCCAGTGGCCGCACAAAGAAGCTTTTGTCGACGGTCAAAAGCGCCTTACCTACGGCGAATTTGGCAAGCGGGTAGCGGCTCTTACCCACATTATCGTCAATCTCGGCCTGGCTAAGGGCTCCACCATAGCGGTCATGGCCCCCAACTGTCTTGAATTTACAGAGCTATATTTCGCCGCAGCTTGCATTGGTGCGGTCTTGTGCCCAATTAACTACCGCTTGGCCAGTCACGAAATTGAGCAAATTCTTGAGCACAGCGAGACCCAGCTACTGGTCTGTCACACCGATTTTGCTGAACTCGCCGAGTCTGCCCTGGAGAATCTCTCCAGAGTTAAGCTAGTTGCCTGGCTTGGAGCCGGCTCGCTGCCAGACACTAAAGTCAAAAGCGTTCGTTACGAGCCCTTTCTGCTCACCCAATGGAACAAAGAGCTAATCGACAATCAGGCTGAGGGCAGCGATCTCGCCCAAATTTACTATACAAGTGGAACTACTGGGCAGCCCAAAGGCGTAATGCTTACCCATGAAAATGTTAGCTACAATGCCCTTGGCGCTATCGCTGAGCTAGCTTTGAATGACAGTCATTGCTGGGTTCATGCGGCACCGATGTTCCATTTAGTTGATGCCTGGGCGGTATTTGCCTTGACCTGGGTGGGTGGAAAGCACGTTTTCATTCCATATTTTAATGCTGAAGCCTTGTTGCCAATGCTTGAAGCTGAAGCCGTAAGCCATACAGCCCTTGTGCCCACCATGGTCAATGCCCTCTTGAATAGTGGGGTGGTCTGGCAGTACTCCTACAATGCTCTGAGCACCATAATGACTGCTGGCTCGCCCATTGCTCCTGAAATTGTCAAACAAATACAAGAAGTATTCTCATGTACTTATGTGCAGTTCTATGGCATGACCGAAACCAGCCCATTTCTCAGTATAAGTTTGCCCAAGAGCAAAGATCTTGAGCGCTCAAAAAGCGAAATTCTGGCTATTCGTAGCAAGACTGGCCGGCCATTTATTGGTGTCGATCTCAAAGTCGTCAAAGAGGACGGCAGTGAGGTCGCGCGAGACGGCGTTGATGTGGGTGAGATCATCGCCCGTGGTCCAAACGTGACCAAAGGCTATTGGAAAAATCCAGAAGCCACCGCCCAGACCATTCGCGATGGCTGGATTTATACCGGTGATTTAGCGGTGATGGATAGCGATGGCTACATAAATGTTGTCGATCGCTCTAAAGATATGATTATTAGCGGCGGCGAGAATGTCTATTCGACAGAGGTTGAATATGTTTTGCACGAACATCCGGCCATATTAGAGTGTGCAGTCTTCGGTATTCCCGATAAGAAATGGGGTGAGCTTGTGCATGCCTCGGTAGTCTGTCGAGCCGGGCAAACATTGGCTGAAGAAGAGCTGACTGACTTCATTCGTGAACGCCTCGCTCGTTATAAGGTGCCCCGACACTGGGAGTTTTTAGAAGAGTTACCCAAGACGGGCAGTGGCAAAATCAAGAAGAAAGAGCTACGCGATAAGTATTGGCTTGGCCGTGAACGCCGAGTAAATTGACAGAAAAAACCTTGGCTATTGGCCATTACTTGCGTATACTCTACAGTCAGTAGTAGCACTGGCAGGCAGTTAATGAGTAACAAAAAAGCGGCATCCCAAGGTGACTATCTCTTGAATATACTGGCAGGGGTAGTTTTGCTATCTTCGGCCCAGGTAGCAATGGCGCAGACTAAGACAGCACCAGATAAAGTGCCAGATGCAAAAGCCCACGAACTCGCTCTCATGAGTAAGGCACGGCGAGCTACATCTGACAGCCATTACGAGGCTGCCTGTGACTATTTAGCTGATGTGCTTGCTGCTAATCCGAAAAATGCAGAAGCCCATTATCTTTTAGGCCTGTTGCAAGGACGTCAGGGCAAGTTTAACGAATCAATTGATCACGAGAAAAAATGTCTCAAGCTAACGCCTAACTATGCTTCAGCTCATTCGGTCTTGGGGCGCTCTCTGGCTGGCAAACAAGACTATGACGGGGCACTCTTGGAGTTAAAAGAAGCAATTCGCCTTGACCCACGCAGCCCCATTAGTTTTGTTAATCTAGCCGCTGTAAAAGGCATGCAGGGTGACTATAAAGGCGCTCTAGATGCCTATGAAAACGCCATACGGGTCGACCCTAAATACGTCCAAGCCTATCTAGGAAAAGCACTGGCCTGTGCCAAACTTAAAGATAACAAAGGTCAACTTGAAGCTTGTCGCGATGCAGTAAGAGTTGCGCCCACAAGCTCTATTGCCCACGGCCGCTTGGGCTTCGCCCTCTCTCAAAGTGGCGACATGCCAGGGGCGATGGCAGAAGGCCTCAAGGCCAATTTGCTAAGAGTGAATGAGTCATGGAATGAATTTCTCGGCATGTTCTTGACGGCTTGGGCCTCAGTCTTTCTCGTTTTTGCCGCGATCTTCGCTGCCTTGTTTGCTGGTTCGCGCTTCAAGCCGCAAGAAGGTGAGATCGTATTGAAGTCATTCTTCCTGACGTTCTACAAAGATAAACCAGGCCGTTTTGTCGTCACTGACACCCGTATCATCTTTGTGCCAGAAGCCTTCTCTGCCTGGTTCGGTGCTACAAGAGTGAGTATTCAACGACCTCAAATCGAGGCTATAAATTATCTCAGCACTGTTGGTGGTGGCACAGTCTCTATTTTAACTAGAGACCAGAGTGTGCATCAATTCCGTATGCCTCTTCTAGTGTTAGACCCGGTTCGTAGTTTGCTGGTCAGTCAAGGGCTGACGGCGCCTGATCCGGATAATAAGGTTTCTGAGCCAATAAACCCAGTACCTGATAAAGTTGAAACAGAAACAAAAGAAAAAACTGATTCTAAAGCTGATACTGAGACTAAAGAGAAAAACGAATGAGCGTTGTTAAAAATGTTCTAGGCACCAACCTTGAACCCTGTTGTTTGAACCCCCTGACCGGATTTTTTCGCGATGGCTATTGTTCAACTAGCCCTGAAGATCATGGAGTTCATACGGTTTGCGCTCTAATCACTGACGAATTTCTCGAATATTCTAAAGCTCAAGGTAATGATCTTTCGACAGCTAATCCGCGCTACGGCTTCCCTGGGCTCAAGGCCGGCGACACTTGGTGCTTATGTGCATCTCGCTGGCGCGATGCTTTGCGAGACGGTATGGCACCACAGGTAGTGCTGGCATCTACTCATCAAGCCACTCTGAAGATTGTCAGCCTAGAGGAGCTTAAAGCACACGCAGTAGTGGCTAAGGCCTGATGAACTGGTCCTTAAAGTTTTTGGCGCTGATGCTATTTATGTCGCTTTGTTTTTGTTCGCCTTTGTTAGCGCAAACGAGTGACAATACAGAAGGCTGGAAGATTCTTATGGAGACTGCCATTGGTGGCCGCTACGACGTCTTTGTTACTAGCAAGGCCTTGCGTATAAACAGTCAGTCTTTTAAGTACTCTCTGCTAGCCACCGCCCCTAAATGGAATCTGACTATTTGGCGTGATGATAGCAAAGAAATTTGTCATTGCACTTTAGCTCAGTATCTCTATCAACGCCGAAACGCGGTGAATACAACCTCTTCCTGTAATTTGGATAAGCCAATTAGTAAGCATGCCATAGCAATTCCTCGTTTTGGCCTCAGCGGTGTGCAGTATGTATACGCTGGCGAGAAGCGCGGTCATGACCTTTTCATTTCTGACAAAGCCACTACAGATGTAAAAAACTACTTCATTGATTGCGCCAATATAGATCTGCCTCGGCCAGCAGTGCAGATTGTAAGCGGCACCAGTACTCTACCGGATTTACCGGGATTGCCTTATCAAATGTTTGAAGTTCTTGAGAGCGGACCAAAACAATGGCAAGTTTTAACCCGCAGCATGGTGAGACAGAAGGTCGTTCCAGCAAAGCTTTTTCAAGTACCGCGTGGCTATAAAGACATCGGTATTTTTAAGCATAACTTTCTCTTTAAGAGTGTTAGCTCAATGATGGATGATACCGT
>CALRJJ020000193.1:0-8196 GCA_943367505.1 Flavobacterium psychrophilum
AACTCTATTTATATATGGCCAGTCTTTTCCCAAAACCTTCCTCCTTCACCATTGGGTGTCTCGAGAGCCCCGATGTCATGCTGCTTTTCGGGGTAGAGTTACTATCGAGAAATAAAATTATTGGCGCTTGTTCTTTCGTATTAGCCGCAGCTAAGTAGAATCTCGAAGAGTGAACTAGGCTACCTACAAAAGCTTATTCTTGACAACCGGGTTCCAAAAGAAATTAGGCTAGTTGCGCTATCTGTGCGCCTAAACGAAGGCAAGAAACCAGGCAAGAACAAGAGCATAGAAGCTCCAGAGAATCCGGAGCTTCTAGCTTCTGGCAGTCGAGCAATCGAGTGAAGGAGAGGCTTAAACCTGCACCTCTGCGGCTCCTACAGGGCCTGGGTAAATTCCCGGAAAAGCTGCCACAAAGAAGCCTTCGGGCGCACACAAAAGAGCACCCAACCATCGTTCTCGCTGATTGGGCGGATCCTGACGTTAGCGTCGAATCCCTGGCGCTTGAGAATGGTGCGAACTTCTTTTGACGCCTTCCGTGCGATGCCCGAAGGCCGATCTACCCAGTGGTGCGACACCTCAACGAACTCGCCGCGGGTCAGCTTTTCTTGGCTCTCGTCAGTCGAGAGTGTTTCAATCAGGTGCTGAAGCAACTCAATCTGGAGCGACTCCACATCAGAGTGCTGAAGAAACTTCATTCCTTCCAATAGGTAGGGGTCTTCGAGTTTCAGGGCTTGACTGGTGATCCTGAGTGAGGGTGCCAATTGTAGACGACACAAGTCTGTCTTGAGTTGATTGAGCTGCTGCTTAAGCTTGGCTTTTTGATCTTCCATTTGAGATTGGTTTTGAGGCGATGTTTGGTTGGTCATTTCTGCTACCGGCATTGGCCGGACGAGATTTGTAGATTGATTAAACTCCCCTCCACGATGCACCATGCTGGTCTGATGGAGGTTGTATGCAGGGCACAGTAACAAGAGCTATGATCGCCCTGCAATCTTCACCTGGAACCATTCGAAGTTATCTTGGCTCGATTTGAAGCACTTGTTACTGGTCTGCTTGCATTTCGATAGTTCGTCGAAGTTTGGTGGCAGATAAACAAGTAGTCCTCTGCTCGTGCGCATTACGGCCATATCAAAGGTGCCAATACGGGTGAGACGGCAAGTGAAATTCGGGTGTAGTAAGTACCCTCCAGCCCCAGCGCGACTGAGCGCCCATGGTTGAGTGTAAGCCCGCTCACCCGTTCGAAGTGAGTCAAAGTTTAGCAATGCTTGCTTTTCTCTCTCATTTCTGCCTACATCATTCCGCAATTCTCTCTTGGCTAACAGCTGTGTTTTTGCTTTCCTTCTCGCATTTCTATCGGCGATACTTTGCTGTTCTTTTTCTTTCTGTTGTGCTAACTGCTGCATTCGTTCTTTCTTTAGTGCAGCTCCATCGGCAGAGCGCTGCCGTTTCTCTTCTTCTGCTTCTCTTTTTTCTGCTTCTTTGAGCAGGTTAGCCGCGTTCGACTTGCTCAGTTTTGCCTTCGATTTGCTATCGATACGCCCACCTGAAGTATCGAACTTAGGGCTAATTCTGAATAACTTCCTCCAGGCTCGTTCCCAAGTTGTCGCGGTGACAAGGCGCGCTGCGGATGGTGCCAGCCAAAGCAGGCGCGATTGGCGCCGGCTCAGAGGGCTGTGCTTCCCTACCAACAGCTTGCAGGAATCTTCTGAGACTTTAGCCGCCAGAAGCGAATAGCCTGAGCTGTTCAGTTCTTCTGTCGCGAGCTGTAGTGCTTCCGTGGTGATGGGCGTGTCAGCGGAGGAAAAGTCAATCAGCACTTGCCTTCCTTGCTGGAGAGCTACAATGACCGCATCTCTTTGGACTATCTGAGCCACAGCCTCAACAAGGTCGTTGGTCATTTTGACCGTGTATAAGGCCATCACTTGTGCAGTATCCGGGAGTTTGTCCTTGATTGACAGCCCCCTTTCGTATTCGACTACCAGACTCTCTGTTTGAGGTGATAGGTGTGTGTGTTTGTCCATAAAATTACCGGCATGAAACTTGCCCGGGCGAAATTGTTAGATATGACCAGCGCAGCTGTGACTTAATCGGTGAAGATCGCCCTAGAAGTACCTCAGAAGAGGCCAACGTGCTAGCGTTGCCGATAGAGTGCAAGAAGGTGACCGCTGACGCGATAGCTGTTGGGCAAATTTGGTTCCGAGCTCGGCCGCACCAAAGTGATGAACCCTTCTCTCCTTCTGGGCCATTCTCGCCCATGCAGAGCTGTGTGCATTTCGCAGATCACCGCTGGTGGCACCACACGCTCGCGAGCGGCATTGCGAGCCAGGCACTGCTCAAGAGGCGTGAGCATGACAAGGAGGTTGAAATCAACCACTCCAAGGCTCCTGGCCAGATCAGTTACGCTTGCTCGCTGTTCGCGGAAGACGTTTGTGTTGTCGACGACCACCGACAGCCCTTGCCGGAGATAGTTTTCGAACTCGTACTTGAAAGCGGCCTCCACTCGCTCAGGCTCGCTTTGATCTGCTGCTGAGCCAAGCAGGCGCTCACGCACTTGATCTCGAGAGACTCGAGCGAAGCCGCCATCGAGCATCTCGAAGGATTGAGCGATGGTGCTCTTACCGCAGCCCGGTGTGCCGACCATCAGGACGACTTGGGGCCTGTCTTTGTCGTGGAGGAGAAGGGGAGCAATCTCGGCGGTGTGCATGACTGCAACCGGATTTGTTTTTTGAAATTTCGGTTTAGGCATTTAGAAACTCCTGCGAAAATTGAGAATGTTGCGCTTACATCATTCCAGTAGCAAGATCAACGCCATGATTGCCACACCCAGAAGCGTCATGCTGACGTAGGAGGCTTTCCGCCAACCATTGCCTTGCATACGAATCTGAGGCAGTAGCCCGGTTGCTGCCAGGTAGAGAATCGCCCCAGCAGCAAACGGTGTTGCAATAGAGGTGAAATTAGGCAGTGCGTTACCTAAGGTGAAAGCTAGAACGACGCCCATGAGATTGACCATGGCTGAAGCAAAGTTCAGCAGCAGTGCCTTGCGGCGAGAATAGCCAGAGTGCCTGAGTACGGCATAGTCTCCAAGCTCCATCGGCATCTCGTGCAAGAAGATAGCTATGGTGGTGGAGATACCGGCCGGAATATTTACCAGAAAGGCGGCACCGATGACGATACCATCAAGGAAGTTCTCCAGCCCGTCGCTGAGTAGAACGAGAATGCCTAGAGGCTTGACGCATTCGTTGTTTCTGTGCCCGCGGGTGAGCAGGGCGAGGTCTAGGCAATACAGCGTCAGGAAACCGGCGAGAGCCACTGCGAAGACAGCGATGCTGCCATGGTCGTGGTCTGTCGACTGAACGATTTGAGCAATTGCCGGCAGCTCATGTTTGTTGCTTTCAAGTGAGTGCGGCAGGAGGTGAAAGAAAACGTTGCCCAGCATGGCACCAGCGGCCAGGCTGAGAAGCAAGTTGATAACTTTTTTCAGCCTTTCTCCACTGAGCGAGAATGTGGCCACACCGATGAATGAGACTATGCTCACAGCTAATGCCGCAAGCAGAGCGACTAAGAGAGTTCCCATGTGATGAATAGCTCGTGGTATGAGGCGTGTACTAAAATCTTGCTTTGCCGGGGCCCCCGCGAGTCAGACTTTTTCGAGCGTGAAGCGCCAGCGCCATTGAGGGACGATGGCCCTCTCCGGAAGACGAGTGCGGCCAAAGCTGCCTTCAAATCTCCACTCTTTGCCATAAACCAGCGCGAACATCTGCTCTACGCCGGCAGCGATGTGGTGTTGCTGTGGTGCTTCTTCCAGCTCGGCATAGAGTTCGGTGCAGTCAGGGTCAGCCTTCAGCTGCGCTTGGAATTTTTCATTGATCAACTGGAACCACTTTCGGGACTTTGGCGGCACCGTGCTTTTGGACGGCTCATTGCTTCGGCTTGTCTCCTTGGGTGGCGCATCCTCTGTTCGCTCGATGCGCAGCGGTGTGTTGACGTAGCCCGTGTTGCCAACCCATGTGATTTTGCCATCCTGAGTGATCTTATCGCAGTCGATGATGATTTCGTCAGGGGTGTAAACTCTGTATTTTGTCATGGTGAAAAACCGGTTGTTTGAGTTGAACTAAACTGAACTGAACTTGACGGGGCGCAAGAAATTCGTGCTCCTAGTGCAGTACGAGAAAGGCCAAAGCCGTCAGAATTTCGAACAAAGAGCGAGTGCCATAAAACCATTGGCGCTTTTCGAGTAGTGCTCTACTGAGAATGCTTTTGATTTCACGGCTTGAGCTGTTCAGTGCCATCAGCAGGTGACGACTGCCAGCGATCCCAAGCGGCATAGCAAACCAGTTGGTGGAGAGTGTTGCTGGCAGATAAAGATAGACTGCCATGAGCAACAAGCCCGATATGGCTAGTGCAGGCAGGAAGGAAAGCAGCTCAGCTTGCGCTCGCCCAGTACTTTGAGACAGTTCCGCTCGAAATCGGCGAAGGTCGTTGAGAGCAACCTCGCTCGACCTGCGGTCTATTGTCGGTCTCTGAACTTTTCGAATTCTTCGAATCTGCGCACTTTGAAGAGCTCGCTGTATTCGCTTGAGAGCAAAGTGGTTTCCTGTGATCAGGGCCACCGGCTTGAAGCTCCTCCAGGCGAGCCAGAAGAAGACAGAATTGAGAATGAAGGCCAGATGATTGGCGATAGAGATTTCCATATGGGTGTGTTGGAATTTTTGCTACAGCTGAATCGAATCAGAAGCAATTAGAGGCAATTGGAAGCAGCACTGAAACAGGTGCTGCTTCCGACCGCTAGCTGGCTGTGGTCTCTTCCTTTGCAATAGCCTCTGGCTGCGACATGACAGCTGGCAGCATCGCTGCGCCAAGAACTCCAGCGTCGTTACCTAAGGTGGCCCTGACGATTAGAGTTTTGCTTGACGGAACCTCGAGGGCATAGGCACGAATGGACTCTTCGACTTTCTCGAAGAAGCCCACCAACTGCTCGACCACGCCGCCCCCGAGAATGATTTTCTCAGGGTTGACAAAGTTGACCAGGTTCGCCAGCTTAACGCCTAGCATTTTCGAAGTATCCGCAATTGCCGAACTGAGAGCCATCTGCAATTCGCAGGCTTCTCCGGTGAGGAGCTGATTCATCTCCGGATAGCTTAGCTGGCTCTGAGTGGGTGGTTTGCCGTCTACTGCGTCTGCACGACAGAGAGCAAGGCGGCTGATTCCTGGACGAGAGCAATAGAACTCGAGAGGGCGATGCTCGGGGCCTCCGGCGTTGACGTCGTCAAAGACGCTGGAGACAAAGGTTTGACCCAGCTCGCCAGCGGTGCCGGTGGCACCACGACGAACAGTACCATTCTGCACCATGCGCGCTCCGACACCAGTGCCGACGAAAACGATGACGAAGTCATCGCTGCCGCGGCCAGCACCAAAATGAAGTTCTCCCAGAGCGGCAGCTTCGACATCATTGGCCACGTAGCAGGGCAAAGCGGTGGCGCCGGATACGACATTTGCCAGAGGAAATGCCGTGGTCTTGAGGTTTGTCGAAGCGATAATCTCGCCCCGGGCTGTATCGATCAGGCCAGCGCAACCGATGCCGATGGCGGTGAGTTCACAGCCGGTAGGCACTTTTTGCTTGATTTCGTCAATCAAGGCGAACAGAACTTCGAGGAAGTTAGCACCGCCATGAGTGCGAGTGATGGTTTGACCGATGATTTCTCCTGTCTTGGTATCGACAATGGCTGCACTGCATTTGGTGCCGCCGATATCCACGCCCAAGACCACGTTGTTTGTGGCATTGTTGGGCGTATTGATTTGTTCCATGGTTTTTGTCCAGTTTGAACTGGATTCGAGTTGGATGTTATTGGAGTGTTTTCGGCCTGAATTTAGCCGACGTGTTGTCCACAACTGTAGCTTTCAGCCGTGACTTACCTGGTCGATGTCTCTGGTTGCTGGATGCTGATGGAAGTGTGGGTGCCGTCCTGAAGTGACCAGAGATAGAGGGGCGAAGTGATGTCCGGCTCACTGGTGGTGTACTGCATGATCGCCTTGCCTGCAAGGGAGTCTCTCGTAGCTTCAACGAGGATGTCTACTCCTTTGCTGTTGATCGGCTTGAGCTGGCAGTTAGACTTTTGGTCTTTTGCCGCGACGGGCAGACACCCCAACGTGAAGTGTGTCGTGGAAATCTTTCGCGGAACGAGCCCGCCTACCACCGTGGCGAGGAACATTCCCATAAGGAAAAAACCGGCCGTAAAGCCCAGAGTTCGGACGATCTGAGCTTCTTGTTGTGTTTTTTTCTTGGTCGAGTTGCCGAGGAGAAAGCCAAGAAATGCAAGGAGAATAGGAGTGGCCATGGTTTTACCTGTTGTTTTTTTCTGTTGCTGTGTAACTTAATGCTGATCAAAAACCAGTGGCTGAGTGGTTTAGTGAAAACCACTAGACCAGTAACCACTCAGCCAACGGTCGTTTGCGAGGGCAGCTTCTAGGAAGCCCTAGTGACTCATTGCTTGGTAGAGATGAGAAGGCAGAGCCAGGTCAGAGCTGCTGAGCCGCAGCACCATCCGCCACAGAGTCGAGCAGCTTCATCGTCGTAGCCAGAAGCCCAGATGATAAGGGCACCTGCCAGCAAGCAGACTGTCACGGTTCCGCTCAGCGCAATGGCAAAGTTGGCGGCATCAAGACCGTATTGCCTATTTTTGTCACGGTCGTGGTTATTGCCTTTCTGGTTATTACCTTTCTGATTGTGGTTAGACATCGCAATTGCCCGCCATTGAGCGGGTTCTGTAGATACACAAGATCTGAACATTCTCAGTTTCTCGCCTTACTGGCATAGCACAGAGCAGAGCTTAGAACCATAACCACTCACTGCATCGTGAGATGCGCTGGAAAGCTCTGGGGGCGGTGTGGGGTTTTGCTCTTTGAATAGGTGCCTTGCTTATAGAGTGAGAGATGAGATACCTAGAGCATTGCAAATGCTTGACTACCTGAGCAACGATATTTACTCTCAATTTCTTACCTATTAACAAGTGCCTATGTTTATATCTAGCTTTTAGATCGCGCCGAGTTAACTAGGCTACCTGACACTGATGAAAAATGGCTCTTAATGAAGTTTTGCCTTGGCGCCAGCGCCTCAAGTCGTAATTGAAAATTGATCTAGCTCTTCAGTTTTCGGCAAAGAATTTTGGCATCGCCAGAAAACAGACTGACATTTTCAACAATTAGAGTAATGAGCTCTTCTTTGCTTAGCCTAGCAATTGAAAGATAGACCTCCTCGGGCTGCCGGAAGCGAGTTTCATGGCTGAATTGCTCGCAGGTTCTCGCTATTTTAATCAAAGTGTCCTCTAGGCCGAAAGCCGATGCACCGGGAGGAAAGAGAATGAAGCAGCGCGAGCGTTCGCTACTGCGAATCTCATTCTTGGGGCTGAGAATGGCTATCAGAACGCCTTTGCTTAGTACCGCCGTTTCTTGGCGGAGATATTCAACCACTCCCTCATAGCTAGTCGGAAACGAAATCTGCTTGAACGAGACTGAAATGTTGTCCATGATGGTGAGCCTGAGATTGAGCTGAGAGCTGATTTTTCTGCATAGTCTTCCAGCTTATCTGGAATCTTGCCATGCTCAGTTTTGTGGAGTCTTTTCTTGCTGAAATGCCTCGATGCAATTGTCTGCAATTACTTGCAAAAGTTCAGTCTTGAGGGCATCCGAGATTGTTTTGTTTTTTGCAATGCGGGCGGCGATTGTCTCACAACTTTTTTCTGCTTCATTTGCTTGGGCGTTGGCTGAAGAAGGCATGAGTGTACTGGTCACGCAAATCGCTACAAGGCAGCAATTGATGACGATCTTAGTGATGTTCATGGCTATTTTTTTGTTTGGGAGAGAAAGCCTTGTTGGCTAATTGAGAAAGATGAGACATCCAAGCATTGCAACTATTTGACTACTTTTTCAACTCTTGGTCATTTCTTCTTGTTTAGGTTTGATATTTTCGGTAGGCCCAGTTGTTGCCGAGACAAATAGCCTAGCGGCAGAGAAGCCCAGAATCAGTTTCTTCGGCTATCACAGCTTGAACTCTGCAATGGGATTTCATGTCCATAAACGAAAATAAGAGAAGAAAGAAATTCATAGCTATTGCAGAAGAAATAGTGTCGTCGCAATACTTCAGTTGACCCCCAATTTAATTCTTCAGACCCATAGTAGCTATCTCGCGACACCCAAACA
>CALRJJ020000194.1:0-8195 GCA_943367505.1 Flavobacterium psychrophilum
ACGACCCCACTGGTGTCTTCTTTAATTTCACTGACGGATTAGCTTAAAACCGTTTAGCTTAAGAAGACACTAATTGGTTGCTCTCATCAATTCGAGCAATTCAGCGTCGAGTTGTTCGATTGTCCATTGCACGTCATAGAGCATGCGAATACGATCGCCTAAAAGCTTGATATCTTCACGATATTTAGTGCCTGGTGGTGTCACCACAGCAAGCTTATTCAAATGCTCTTCACTATGATTTTTCAAATACTGCCCTTTCTTCCAAGCCTCAATCAGAGCCTCTTTGCGAGTTTTATGATCGAGAGAGTTGGGCGGCACCGAATTCAAAAATTTCATTACCACAATTGGGTCGTGTTCGCCCGGACTAGACAATGGCGTCCCAGGCTGATTAAGGCTATAAACATCGGCTAAAACAGTTTGCTCGCCATCCATTTTCTTTGTACCGCTGCGGCTCGCTACCAGAGACAAAGACGAAAGCAAAAGGCCTACACTGCTAGCGACCAGCAGTAATTCGCCGCCAGTATTAGGGTGATGATCCAGAAACTGCGGACCAGACAAGACACCGAGTATGCCACCTTGCATGAAGTTAGCAGTAAACAAATAGTTGAGTCGCTTCTGCCGCCGCGCTTCCAGCATGCCCTTGCCAGTGTAAGTCCAGGCTAATTCGCGGTCAATGCGATCGGCCACAACTCTAACTTCTAAAGACTGCTCTAAAATTTTGTCTAAGAGCTGCACACGCAAAGCCAGCTGTTCATCACTCATCACGCCTGGCTCACTATTGCCTGTGGCCTTAAGCTCATAGAGCCTTTGTACATAGGGCATTAGACCAAGCAATTGAGCCGCTTCTTTCGCCCCAGGAGAAAGCGGAATGGTGCTTCCCAATTGACTAGAGCCAGCGGATTGTATGCGCTCAAGAGCACAAGCTGGTTGTGCCAGAAAAATACTCAAGGCACAAACAACAGCAGTAATGTTTTTTATCATGGGTAAGAACATAAATTTCTCAGTTGGACCGTATTGCTTTGTGTAATTCGTAAAGGGCACCATCGACTTCTTCAACGTGTGTCTTTAAGTCGTGCAGCAATTCAATACGCAACGACAAAACATTGATATTCTCAGCCATGTCTTCATTGGGCTCAGGGCTAGCAGAGAGCTTGCGCATAAGTTTGTGGTCTTCTGGATTTAAGTGCTTAAAGGCCTGCCAATGCTTCAAAAGAATCTCACGCCGGGTCAAGTGATTAGTCGAACCAGGAATCTCACTAGTGAAGAATTTGAACAGATAACTATGATCAGCGTCTGGTGGACGATAACTAGTATTGATAAAGTGCGAAAGAATATTTTGCGATTGAGTAATTTTGCTCTTCCACACAGCTGGTAGCAGCAAGTTTGTTAGTGACAAACCAGTACTCAAGCTCGCACTAATCATGATTGGCATCTGCGAGCTATTGAAAAAATGACTTAACAGAAGGGACTGTTTGGTAATACCAAGAACTCCACCCTGAGCAAAGTTGACGGTATTGAGCATGTTGCTAGTAGCATCACGCTTTCCAGTCAAATCAGCCAAAACCACATTTGACGAGGCCAGGTCACAGTCGATGGCGGCACTATAGCGTCGCACTTCTTCCGTGAGTACTAGTATGCGCCAAAGACACAAGACCTTTGCATTGAGAAGTGGCTTAGGTAGCTCACTCGTTGAAGAAGGGTTGTTTTTCTTCTGCTCACGCAAACGCTCAACGTAAGGCATAATCTCTAACAAATCAGCGATTTCAGCAGCATCAGCCCGCAATTGACCAGCGGCCGCAGCCCCATGATCGATATCAGGAGTCATCTTAATATCATAGAAAGAACCGGCACCGTGGCCAGAAACAGTTCCACCGTCGGGACTACTAGTAGAGTTACCAGTGGCCGAGTTAGCCGCCTGTAGTGCTACCGATGGTGGCACAGCCAGAGCAATTACCGAGAGAACAGCCAGCGCTATACATATAGGTTTAGATTCGCGAACAACTCTCACATGAAACCCTGTTTTAACGCTGCAATCATAGCTCAAATTGCGCTAGAGTAGGCGCACGTAAGCTTTTCAAGCGATAGCGTTTTTGCCATCCGTGCGCCGTTTCTGAGCTGCGATTAATCTGCCAAAACTTCGCGCAATGGTGTCAAAAAATTTCTTTTTCATACCAGATAAGGGTTTCAGCCTTTCATTAGTATTTTTACCAGTGACGATGTAAAGAGATGCAACTACTATCGATTTGTACCTGGGGCGCAGGCAAGAAATCAAAAAGGAGATTGCTCTTGAAAGACAAATCCTCGAGCACAAATGTGCCAGAAGCAAAACTCCGTCAACTAACGGAAGCTGCCGAAAATGGGCAGTATGGTGTCTTAACTAAATTCCTCAATAGCCTACCTAATGCAGTTGATCGCGTAGAAGTGCTGCAATCAATCGAAAGATTGAACCGCGAAAACCGCTACAAAACAGGAAAACTACCCAGACTGGCATTCGTCAGCAACACATATAGTGATAGCGACTTCGTCGATATTGCCCTGACCAAGAAAAGCTCTGACTGGTTGTTCCAAGATGATGTTCTCTACCGCGAATCAATCATCTGGGACATCTGTGCTGTAGCAGAAATCACAGCTCAGGCAGATCGACAGATCAACCATGCTGTCACCCATACCTTCCAACAACAAATAGCTCGCTCGGCTTAAAGTCGAGAGCAAATGACCTTCAGCAGACGACAACTACCCAATCGAAAGACTCCCAACCTCACTACCCACGCCACTACAACCAAGTAATTAGACTATAATCTACAACCGTGTCCTCATTGAGCTACCCTGATTCAGGCTGCTTAGTGAGGACATTATGCTAACGACTCAAAGTTAGGACAGAAATATCAAGGAATGCAATGAAGAAACACTATCTGCTCGCCCTGTGCACTGTCATCATTTCGAACACAAACGCCTTTGCCGCACCACCAGCGAAAACAGCAAAGAAGCCACCACCCCCAGATTATTTTCCCGCCCGCTGGAAATACTCATGGAAATATCAGACCACAACTGCAGACGGCAAACAGAGCGCCTTTTCAATGAAAGATATTCACGATGATAAACAAAGCGATGGCAGCATTTGGCATCAAATACAGATTGAAACTTCACCCACACAAAAATTCAGCGACTGGTACAGCAAAGGCAACGGCCTGGTACTAGACCACCACCTCGAATACGAAGCCAACGGTATGAAAGCTGACTATTTACCGCCCAAACAAATACTGAAACACCCACTAGAAAATGGCGATAGCTGGCAGTGGGCCGGAACAGGCATGATGAACACAGCTTCAACCGAAAGCTATACAGTGAGCGGTCCAGAAGAAATAATTGTTCCAGCCGGAAAATTCAATGCCATGAAAGTGGTGAGCGCAGTCAACACTGGCGGCAATAAAGCGACCAAGACCTACTGGTATGGGCCCAATGTCGGCCTAGTAAAATCTATCACCGAGAGCGGCCCAGTAAAATCGACAACAGAACTAGTCTCTTACGATTTTCCCAAGCTGCTGCCCGGCGAATTAGAAGCGGAAATAAACAGGGCTAGATAGCCCTAAACCAAATAGCGCTAACTAATTAGCTGATGTGGTCTTCTTCACTTTCACTGTGGATTTCTTAGTCGAAGCTTTAGTGACGGTTTTGACAACCGGAGCTGCAGCTTTTGAACCAGAAGTTGTTGAAGCTGTGGAAAGAGAAGCATTGAGCTTGGTCACGGCTTTCTCTAAATGATCAACTTGGCTCTCTGGCCAGCCCGCAGCTTCAGCTGATGAAGTCTCACGCACTAGAGCGTCGGCTTCACTTCTGAAACCAGATGCCTGGGAACCATTAATCCAGCCTTTGGCAACGGCTGTATCAATCTGGTTGTGCAAATCATGCAGCCGCTCACGGAATTTGAACTTTACTCCTTTCTTTACATCGATAGTCTCGCTGCTGCTCGATGAACTTGAAGTATGCTCGATGCTGTCAGCGAAAGCTGGCAAAGAAATAAACATTGGTGTTGCCACTGATACCAATACTAAATTGGCCACCATGAGACTGACTAAATTTTTCATTTGTACCTTCGCTTATTTGGGCGCCTATTTGGGCGCTAATTTGTGACTTGGTTGAACTTAGTGCTAGTTTTAGCGTTGATACCCTAGTAATACTTATATTCTCTTTGCAAGTCTTTGGCTTAAAAAAGGCGATAATTGGCTATCTTTTGCAAGAAACTGTGCTGGTAAATTCTCATCATTTAGGACAAAGTGGATCTGTTGATGAAACTATCTTATCGTGAGCCGCGAAAGCAGGTTCTACGGCACAGGTTGCTACTATGGCCAAAGCCAAGATTGCCAGGTATTTCATCGGTCCCCATTTATGGCTTGGAATCAACTAATTGTCTTGCACTACTGAACTTTTGGCCACTGGGGGCAGACAAATTTTTCCAATGAACATACGTTCCAGGTACAAATATGTCTTTCTCATGGCTTTGGTTTTGGGGCTTCTTGGAACGTCAGTTTCAGAATCATTCTCAGAATCATTCGCCGATGGTCAAATGGAGACTGATTCTTCTGAATATATTGCTTGGAAGAAGAAGAATTTGAAATTTCATGAAAATTGGTACGGCTCTTCTTTTCCGAAGGGAACAATAGAAAACTCTGATTATCTAGCAAGTATAGAAATTCGAATTGCACCGTCTGGATTGATTACTTATTTATCAGTCCTAGATAGCAGCGGTAATGCACAAGGTGATTTTTCCTGCTTAGAAAGTCTAACTAGCAACGCGCCGTTTGAAGCAATGCCCAAGAAAAGACATAACTATATTCCTTTTCCACCAGATGACAGCCGCTCAGAGCAGGAACTCAACAATTATGCTCCAGAACGCTATGCTGAAACAATTAGATTTGGCGGAGAGCAACAACCTAAGCTGTGGCCAGCAGAGAAAGCTTTTCTAGCTGCTCATCCAGCTCTAAAAGATAACTGCTATGTGATGCATTTGATCCCTTTAGGCATAAACAAGCATTATCCAAATCTGTTTACCACTGCTGAACTAAATGCACAATCAAATTTAATTGCAATTAAAAGAAATCTTGAAGCGGAAAAAGCTCTGCAGCCTTTTCTTAATGAGTGGCAAGCTTTTATTTGCAATAACAAAATTGCCACCAAAAATAGTATCAAAAAGAAAGCAGCAGCCATAAAAGTGAAGTACTCAAAGCTGTTAATCACTAATCCAAAGCCGAAGCAATGCCTGCGGACACAGCCCCTGCCGACTCAAACGGGCTCACTAACCCGAACTAAACGGCCCCACTGAAAGCGAACAATGGCCGCCACACCAACACCAGTGAAGAGAATATAGGCAGGGAAAGCATAATTGGCAAAAGTCCAATCACTGATAGTCAACAAAGTGATACCAGCACTGATGGCACTAGCGAGATAAGGCGCATAGTGCTCAGACTGAGGCTCCTTCCAGGCTTTAATCAAAGTAGGCAGTCCGGCAAGGCCATCAGCAATCAAAGAGAAAGCAATAGCCACATCCCCATGCCCCGAAACCTTCCAGGCCAAAAGAGCGACAACAGAGAGTATGCCACAAGCCCAATCAAGCTTTGAAATTTGCCAATAAGACTGCTTGTTGAGAAAAGAAGCAATAAAGACTAACAAGGGGCCAAAGCCAATCATAAAAGTCATCAAAGACTGCAAACCCACACCTTCCTGCAATTCGGCAAAGAAGGCAATCATGGGGATAATCATCCACAAGAGCCAGGTGACACGATTAGGCTGAGTCTCACCCTTGAAGGTTTTGCGGGCGTACACAGCCGCACCAACAAGGTTAAAGAGCGAAGCAAAGATGACGAAACGGGGGTCGAGCACAGGTTTCCTATTTATTTATGAAATTGCCTTCTTGAAGATGACCAACCAAGAATGCGTGTGTGGGGGCACATGAGCCGTCCATAATGACACGAAAACCGTCCAACAGGCGAGCTAAGCCAGAAACATCAACAAAATTTCAATTTCACACAGCCAACTGCGAAGCAAGACGCTTAAGAACTGGCAACAGTTGCGAGACATTCTGGTAGCGATCGCTGGCCTCTAGCTGTGTACACGACTCAACCAGCTGGCACAGCTCCGCTGAAGTCGGAGTGATACGCAACTCAGGGTTGGCTGCTTGAGCTGCCTCTTGTGCACTCTGAACATTCGAAACCGCAAAAGCCTCAGGCTCACTGCCAACTAATAGAAAATAAAGTGTGCAACCGAACGCATAGATGTCACTTTGAGTGGTGGCCTTGCCTCTCAATTGTTCCGGCGCAATAAAAGAATGCTTGCCAACGAAAGTGCCTGTGGCTGTGCCGATAAACTCATTGGCTGCGCCAAAATCGACCAATACTACTTTTCCATCATTGCGTAAAATAATATTGTCAGGGGTGACATCGCGGTGAATAATCGGCTGCTCACGATCATGCAAGACCTTCAAAGTGGTGGCAATCTGAACAGCCCACTCTAATACATCGGCCTCTCTCTGTGGCCCGTTCTGCCGCACCAATTGCCAGAAATCCATTCCGTTTACGTATTCAAGAATCATGTAATTGCGATCAAGTTCAACAAAACAATCGAGGACATGAACTATACCTGGGTGATCGACTTTCATAAGAAGCTTAGCTTCGCGATCGAACATTTCTCGCGCCTTCGCTTTCAGCTCAGCAGAGCCGTGAGCTGGAACAGAAGCCTCTTTTAGTACTACCAGGCGGCTGCCATCCAGCTGGCACAGATAAAGGGCCGACAAACCGCCAGTAGCCAGCTGTCGCACAATCTTAAGACTACTATTGCGCAGCACTCGGCCAGGCTCAAGCGGAATATATTGGGTTGGGCAAAAGCGTCGACTCAGCTCATCTTCCCAAAGATCGGTATAACTCGGTTGCGAACTCTCTCTTGCCCCAAGACGCAAAATAGTTTGCAGCTGATCAAGACCAGGCGCACACCGATCTGGAGCCCACATGCGCACAGCCAACAATAACTGTTCAACGAATTCCGGTTGAAGATCTTTTATAGGCAAGGCTTCAAGCTTGCCATTCTCTTTGAATATATTGAAGCGTGACTGTTGGGCTTCGTCTTTCACAATTGAAGCATCGATTGTGCGCACAACTCGCCATGGCAAGTGCCTCTTCAGGCCAACTTTGCCACCCATAAATGCTGGAAGAGTGATACCTTGTTTGCTCACAATCAAAAGATCGTTAGCCATTGATCGCTTAAGCAAAAGTGCAGCAAGACTGGCGCAAATCACAAGAATCAAGAGTGGCAATTGTTCAGCGATCTTGCTCGCTTCACCACGCTGTAGCATCACCAGAAAGTTCATTACAATAAACAAAACAGCAACAGGTGCCGCCAAACCCCAGAGAGGAAAAGTGACATTGAGAAATACATCAACATATTGACGCAACCAGCTCTTACACTGACTCTTAATGACAAGATCAGCCATGGGTTGGAGCCTCCGCGCCTGTATTAGACTCAGCTAGAGGCTCAGCACTTTGCCCAGACAATGCATCTAGATCGATAGCGACTTGATCACTTGACTGATAGCGTTGATTGAGTTGTAATGCCGTACAGCGCTTAATTATCTGATTAACCCCAGGGCTTACAGCACTATTTACTGCCACCACAGACGATTGCTTTATTGCTTCAGGATCTTGACCAGTCAGCAAGAAAAACAAAGTTGCACCCAGTGCGTATATATCACTCTGACTAGTGGTCTTGCCGCGAAACTGCTCTGGCGGCATATAAGAAGGTTTACCGACAATCGCACCCTGCGAGCCGCCTTGGGTCTGCTGAGCAACGTTGAAATCAATGAGTTTGATGCAATCATTGGCATCAAGAATTAGGTTGTCTGGCGAGAAATCTCTGTGAACCACACCTCGCTCGTGCAAGAACTTCAAGATCACGCACATCTGACTGGCATAATATTGCAACTTGGCCTCAGTCACTGGGCCCTCTTTCAACACATGCTCTCGCATATTGCTCCCAGACAAATGTTCAAGCACAAGATAGGCCCGGTGATCTTCGACAAAGAAATCAAGCAATTGCACGATACCAACATGCTCAAGAGATTGCAGCAGCTTAGCTTCTCTTTCAAAACCTTCTAAAGCTTTACGGCGCACAATCGGATCAACAAAAACTGGCAATATGGTTTCTTTGAG
>CALRJJ020000195.1:0-8193 GCA_943367505.1 Flavobacterium psychrophilum
CTGGCTGATATTAGCTAGCTCCTGCACCTTTGCCGTCGCCTACCGTTTCTACAGCAAGTTCTTAGCCGATAAAGTCTTTGCCCTGCAAGACGTCAACGAAACACCAGCGTCTATTGTTGACGATGGCAAAGACTATGTACCAACCCACAAATGGGTCTTGTTCGGCCACCACTTTGCCGCCATAGCTGGCGCTGGCCCTTTGGTCGGGCCAATTCTCGCTTCGCAATTCGGCTTTCTGCCTGGCACAATCTGGATTATTGTCGGTGCGGTTCTCGCTGGAGCCGTGCAAGATTTTGTCATACTGGCAGCTTCCATGCGGCGCGGAGGAAAATCACTGGGTCAAATGGCCCGTGACGAGATTAGCCCACTAGCTGGAACAGTGGCTCTAATTGCCATTTTGCTAATCATGATGATATTAATGGCAGTGCTTGCACTTGTCATCGTCAATGCCCTCAAGGCTAGCCCCTGGGGCGCCTTTACCCTACTAATGACAGTGCCGATTGCCATGGTCATTGGTGTCTATATGAAAGTGCTCCGCCCCCATAAAATTATGGAAGGCTCAACTATCGGCGTCTTACTAACGATACTAGCTGTAGTGGCAGGCAAATGGGTGGGACAAGACCCCACATGGGCACCGATCTTTACTCTCAGCGGCACACAGTTAGCCATAAGCGTCATGATTTATGGTTTTGTCGCCTCAGTTCTACCGGTCTGGATTTTGCTAGCACCACGGGACTATCTTTCGGCCTTTCTCAAAATTGGTGTAATAAGCTTGCTAGCAATTGGCATACTGCTGCTGCGCCCAGACCTTGAAATGCCGGCACTAACAGTATTTATCAATGGACAAGGGCCTCTGTTTAGCGGCAATATTTTCCCCTTCTGCTTTATCACCATCGCTTGCGGGGCAATTTCTGGATTCCATTCGCTGGTCTCGTCGGGCACCACTCCTAAGATGATCGCCAAAGAAACCCATGCCCGCCCAATTGGCTATGCAAGCATGTTGTGTGAAGCAGCAGTGGCCATTATGGCGATTATTTCGGCCTGTGTATTAGCACCAGGAACATACTTTGCTATCAACTCACCCAAGGGCGTAGTGGGCACTGATCACGTAGCAGCAGCAGCAACAATCAGCTCATGGGGCTATCCGGTCAGCGACACTGGCAGCGGAGGCATGCAAGAGCTAGCTAAAGAAATGGGTGAAGACAGCCTCTGGGGTCGCACTGGCGGTGGACCAACTTTAGCAGTAGGTATGGCTCAAATCTTCGCTCGAGTGCTAGCCTCAGCACCAATAAAGGGCCTGTCTGAAGTAACCATTTCATTTTGGTATCACTTTGCCATTATGTTCGAAGCCCTCTTTATTCTTACTTGTCTTGACGCTGGCACAAGAGTGGGGAGATTTCTTCTGCAAGATTTTCTCGGATTACTCTACAAGCCTCTGGGCAAAACCGATTGGTACCCGGCTGTGGCTCTCAGTTCAGCCTTAGTTGTTGGGGGTTGGGGCTATTTTCTCTACCAAGGGGTGATCGATCCACTCGGTGGCATCAACAGTCTCTGGCCATTATTTGGCATCAGCAACCAGCTCCTATCGGTGGTGGCGCTATGCGTTGCTACATCTTGCATAATTTCTATGGGCAAACGCTCCTACGCCTGGGTCACCCTGGGGCCACTCTGTTGGCTCTTGACTGTCACCTTAACCGCTGGCTATCTCAAAATCTTCGCAGCAGATCCCAAATTGGGCTTCTTAGCCCACGCCCATATGCTAGAGGCAAAGCTAAACTCAGCCACCTCAATAGCTGCAGGCTCAGCTGAGGCTGCCACAACCAAAGTTTTGATCTTTAACGATTATCTTGATGCTGCTTTGGGCAGTCTCTTTATAGTGCTTGTTTTAGTCATTCTGTTTGAATCAGTGCGTAACTGGCTCAAGCCCGATAGGCAGAGAATTGCATCAATAGAAACAAGCAATAACAAGAGCGAACTAAGTGAATCAGCCATTGGAGATGAGCGATTGAGTAAAGAAATCAGCAGAGAAGATATCTTAGCCGAAGCCCAATCAGGCCCGCCACTGCGCTGCTGCTAAGATATGCCGAAACCAAGCGAAAGTAGACTTCTAATAGAGCGCATAGCTGCTCTAGAGCAATTTGTTAGCGCCATCAAAGAAGCGCAAGCTGCTGCCGACTATCACAGAAGCGAGGTGGTCGACTTATCGATCATTAACGCTGAATCGGCCATATCTGAGGCAGTAAAAAGCTTGGCCCAATATGATCGTCTGCAAACAAGCAAATCCTTAAACGTCGCCTGGTTTTACGCCAAATTCGCCCAAGACATTTTGGCTGCTGAAGCCACTGAACATATTCTTGGTCAAGATACATTTTTAGACTTAGTGGAAACACAAAAGCATTTGCATGATTGGTTCCAGCATACGATGGAACGCCTTGAGAAGCGCTTGCTCAGCTATGAAGGCGAATTACTCGATGCCAACCAAGACGAAAACAGAGATGAAAACGAAGACGAAAAAGAAGAAGCTAAATGATTGACACTTTCGATTTCGACAAACCTCTAAAACAAACACAGCAAGTGGCTGAAGAACTCTTAGCACTGCTCTCAAACAGCATTGCAGAAGAAAGCATCAACAGCAATGAAGATAATTCTAGCGACCACGAAAGCGACGGAGTGCACCGCCAACTGTCTCATCTGCGCCTAGCAAAAGCACGCCGCGCTTACCAAAAAGCCAAGCACTCAGTCACCGAAGATGACTACGATGAAGCCATTGAACATTGTCGGCGCGGGCTCTTGCACGTGGACCTGGCAAAAAAACATTTTAATAGCAACAAAACAGAGCTATCACAATTAACAGCCCCAGCACCACAATTTGCAGAAGGTAGCTGTGAAGAAAGTATCCAAGCTCTTATTGAAGCGATTACCAAAATCAAGCTGGTGGTCGAATACAAGAAAATCAATTTAAATCGCAGACTGCAAGAGCGACTACTAGCAGTTGTTCAATCACTGCAGGACGCAATTGAGAGCTACGGGCAGCCTGGAACTAGTAACAGAAAGGCGACAAAGCTAGCTGAATGCGGTCAGGTCTGGGCGCAATATATTTATGGTCATTTGAACAACGATGAGCTCTACGTTCAAAAGCACCAGAATAAAACACTCCGCTCACTCAGTAGCTTCGCCTGGCAAATCACAACAAAATTTTCGAGCCTGACCACAGCGCCGGGCCTGAACCAAATCAATCAAATTCGTTCACAAATGCATTCACTTGAAAGCAGCTTAGAATCGGCGCTAACAGCCTACATGAAAGACAATACTAACGACTTGGAAAAATTTCTACGACTAGGGCTGATTGAATCACAAGCCCTGATGCAGTACGAAGTTCGTGCAGATCGCAGTGTTCAAGTCAGTACAGAAGACCAACGGCCAGTCAATTTTAATCTTTTAGCGAATGAGTCGACAAGTTTACGCGAAGATCTGGCAAGAATGGCCACCCTGCTAAAAAAATACCACCCAGATGCCAGTAAGGCTCAAAGCGCTCTAGAGAAGCTGAGACAAACCCTGCCCCAAATGAAACGGGCACTCAAAGACGAAGAGTGGCAGCAGGCGGCGCGCCTACTCGATATGTGCGAAAGTAACACAGCGCTATTGAAAACTGAGATAGCAAAACTAGATATTTAGCAATGCTATTGCAATACAGTTTTTTCTATACAAAAGCTATATAACTAGAGTTGCATTTGGCATCCCGGAATCCTAAAACATGAATCACAACGATCAATCCCAGAGCTTCTCTGGCATCAACACAGACCCAGGCCCCAACCTCAGTCTGGAATGCCAAGACAGTACAAGATTAACCGGCGGCCCAAACTTGGGGCTGACAGATTCGAACATCACGATTGCCCCGGCCCAACTAAACGACGGCAAACTTCATGCCTTAGATATCGTGGGCGAAAATTATGAAATCATCTCGCTCATCGGCGTGGGTGGCATGGGCTATGTCTATCGTGTGCGCCACCGCATTCTGCAAAAGCAGTATGCAATGAAAACGCTGAGTTCTCAGCATGTCAGTGAAATCGCCTGGCGCCGCCTGCAAGTCGAAGCACAGGCCATTGCCCGCATGAATCATCCGAATATTGTCGGCATTCACAATCTTGGCTTGCATGAAGATCGGCTGCCCTACTATGTCATGGATTTACTCGACGGCGAAGCTCTGGCCGACCGGCTCAAGCGCGGCAGCCTGACATTGGCTCAAGCTCTACCAATTTTCATCGAAGTCTGCAAGGGTCTCGCCTACGCCCACAAGAAGGGAATTATTCACCGCGACATCAAACCGGGCAACATCATCTTGCTCAAAGAGCCCGATAGCTCTGGGGCGACAGTAAAGATCGTCGACTTCGGCATTGCTAAATTATCTGGTGCAAGCGATCCAAACAATCAAAACCTCACCTGTATCGGAGAAGTTTTCGGCAGCCCGTACTATATGAGCCCTGAACAATGTGAAGGCAAGCGCATCGATGCTCGCTCTGATATTTACTCGGTCGGCTGTACACTTTTTGAAGCCCTGGTTGGCCACCCGCCTTTCAAGGGTAACAACCCTGTGCAAACAATGGTCATGCATCAGAGCCACCAACCGCCGGCGATGAGTGCCGCTTCTGGCAAAAATTTCCCTGACGAAATTGAAGAATTAGTGGCGACACTGCTGGCCAAAGCACCAATGGATCGCTACCAAAGTTTAGACAAAGTAGCAGAAGACTTGCAATCAATAGCCGCTGGCAGAGAAGTAAAGACTAAAGCACTATTTGACACCCATACGTTCTTCGCACCAGAGGAACAAGAACAAGAGGACCAACCAACTAGAAGATTACCTACTGGAGTAATCCTAGCTCTCGCGGCAGCAACTGTTCTCATCGCTGCCGCTAGTTGGTTTTTCATTACCAAACAGAGTGAGCACGGTCGCAGCACTAAGCAAGGTGGTGCCAAAGCAGCAGCAACAGCAGTGAAAACTCAAGCCGCAAAAAAAGCTAGCACCACCAGCGATACTAAAGCCAATGCAATAATTAGCGCTACAGAAAAGCAACCATTTAGTCATATCATAGTCGGCACCGACGGCAAGCAAATCAAACAATTTGACTTCCCGAAAGACAATTATCTCGGTCGCATGTTCATTAATGAAAGCACAGAATACTGGTCAGCCAAAGGCTCTCGGCAATTTCCCATTTCCACCAAGCTTGAATTGGTAGCCTCTCCGCAGCTGATGGATCAACTCTACAACCTAGAGCGTTTCAGACCCGATGATCTCTGGGGTATACGCTTGTTTCAGCAAGCAATGCCTCCTGAAAAACCGGGCAGTGGAAACGGTGAATTTATGCTGCCAGAAAGCTATGAAAGCGACATCGAATTAGCAATCAAGCATCTGCAGCGTTTGACTGGCCTGAAAAAGCTTGACCTACTTGAATGCCCGAATGCCACTGACAAGTGCATAGACCAAATAAACAAACTTCCCAGCCTGACGGTGCTGCGTGCTAGTAAGACCAATATAAGCGGCCAGGGTTTAAGCAACCTCACCAGAATCAAAGAGCTCGAGAAGTTGACCTATAGTGAGGGCACTCATGTAAGTACACTACTCAAAGCACTAGCTGGCTCTAAAAAGCTTACCACTCTTGGCCTAGACCGCCCCGCCGGTCGAACCTTGACCCCGAGCGACCTTAAACTAATTGCTAGCTGCAAGAACCTCACCCGACTTGATTTAGACGACTGTAAACTTGATCGAGAAGGCTTAGCTATACTAGCCACTTTGCCACACTTAAAGATGCTCTACGCTAGCGGAAACAAACTAGACGAAAGCTGCTTCCCAATTCTCAAGCAAATGCCAAGCCTTAAAGAAGTTGACTTTGATGCTCCGTCCTGGACCCCGCACTGCCAGAAGATACTGAGAAGGGAATTTCCCAAAATCAGTACGATTATCTTTGACCAGTAAATTTCGACCAAATTGACTGTATGCTTGGCATAGTCAGCCCAGTTTCGTAAATTGATGTCGAAGATAGATGTCCGACTTAGCAGACAACGAAGACGAACCAACTCGGCTGAGTGCAGATAGTCAGCAGAGTTTTCCAAGCGCCGCCAGCCATGAACTTGAGGTGGGCGATTTGGTTGACGACTATGAAATACTTGGTCTCCTAGGAACTGGAGGCATGGGCTACGTCTATGAAGCCCGCCATAGGGTTCTCAACAAAGTCTATGCCCTGAAAACCATTAAGGCCGATCGCCTTAACGAAACTATCTGGCGCCGCTTACAAGTGGAAGCACAAGCCATTGCCCGCATGAATCACCCCAATATTGTCGGCATTCACAATTTTGGCATGCACGATGGTCGCCCTTTTTATGTCATGGACCTCCTCAAGGGCAATAGCCTGGCCGAAAGACTAAAAAAAGGGCCCGTCCCTGCAGATGAAGCTATCGCCATCTTCATTGAGGCTTGCTGTGGCCTAAACTATGCCCACAAAAAAGGTATTATTCATCGCGACATTAAGCCTGGCAATATCATTATCTTGGCCAAGGCTGACGCTTCTGGTGCCAAAGTAAAAATTGTTGACTTTGGCATTGCCAAGCTGGCTGGTACAAGCGATCCAAGTAATCAGCACCTCACATCAATGGGGGAAATTTTTGGTAGCCCCTTATATATGAGCCCCGAGCAATGCTTGGCAGAGCGCACTGACGCACGCTCTGACGTCTACTCAGTCGGTTGTACATTGTTTGAAACCTTGACTGGCCAGCCTCCATTCCGCGGCAATAACCAGGTGCAGACAATGATGTTACACCAAAGTGCACCAGCACCAACCTTAGCAGAGAAGGCGCCGCGGCTGCATTTCCCCGATGCCTTAGAAGCCGTACTAGCTAAAATGCTGGCAAAAAAACCAATGGAACGCTATCAGAATCTCGCAGCAGCGGCAGAAGATCTAGAGCAGGTCATCACAGCCTTGGGCACTTCGGAAGGGACGCAGAAAGCCAGCGAAGTGAAGAGAAATATGGCACTAGTTGTGGTGGCAATTACAGCATGTACTTTAATAGTTGCTAGTCTAGCTTTCCTTGCCATTAGCGGGACAGCCAGCATCCCCGCGCTGACGAAGCTGTTTGTCGGACAAAAAGATTTAAGTACAAGCAAAGTAGAAAGTAAGACAAATGAAGAAATCGCCAGCAAAGTCGAATATGAAAAGGCAGCCCCGAACAGACTAAACAAAACAGTCTGTACCTATGAATACAAAAACAACAAGCGAATCAAAGTCTTCAATTTTCCTAAAATAGTTTTTGGTGAAATCTATCGCGAAAACGGACCGCCTAGGCAGTGGTATGCATCGGGACGAAAAGAATACCCCATCGACGCCGATCTAATTTTCGCCTGTTATAGCAGAATGATGACCCACCCAGAAAACTTCAAAGCTTTCAACAACGGTGATTTCAATGGCATTCACTTGCGATATTTGGCTGACGGACGTCCGCCCAAGATCGATGCACTCTTTCCCAGCCCAGAAGCCGAGTTTTGCAATATCACTGCTACCCTCGAAAAAATGGCACACTTAGACAAACTAACCAATCTTAGCCTGGCCCACTGCAGCCAGCTGAAAGATAGCGACATCAAGCTTCTCAACCAATTCCCCCACCTCACCGGGCTTGATCTTTCCAATACAAATGCGGCAGGCAGCGAAGTGGCAAAACTAAAATGCTTGAAACATATGCGAAATCTCGACTTCACTGCCTGCCGCCAAATCACTCCACTTCTTCGCAGCCTAGCTGGTAGCAAGAACATACTCTGGCTAAAGGCGAGCGAATTAACCGATGGCCCTCTGAGCAAAGAAGATCTTAGCAACATCGCCAGCTTGAGCAATCTAGAAAAGCTAGAACTGAATGGAGTCGGTATCAACAACGAAGCGATAGAAACACTCTCACGACTGCCAAAACTGAGAGAATTGTCTGCCCGTATGGGCTCCACAGATAGACGTGCCTTCAAGACCCTGAAAAAGATGAAAACCCTAAAATCAGCTAATCTACAGACCACCCTATGGCTCGGTCGATACGAAAAAGACCAGCAAAAGCCTATGCCTAGATAAGTCCTCAGTTCTCCAATAATGGGAATAATGCCTAGACGAACCAGCGGTTAGTAGATAAATGGAACCCAAAGAACCTCAGCAAAATTTTGGAACT
>CALRJJ020000196.1:0-8192 GCA_943367505.1 Flavobacterium psychrophilum
TGAGTCGCTACACGTGAAACTAGCTGACGAGGCCTACTGCATTGGGCCACCCCAGTCGCAGCGTAGTTACTTGCATATACCAGCCATCATCTCTACTGCAGTAGTCACCGGGGCAGATGCTGTCCACCCTGGCTATGGCTTCCTTTCAGAGAATGCCAATTTCGCACAAATTTGCTCAGATCATCGCATCAAGTTCATTGGTCCAAGTGTTGTTGCCATCAACTCTATGGGTGATAAAGCCTCAGCTCGCGAAGCTATGCGTGCTGCGGGAGTGCCTGTGGTGCCCGGCAGTCATGGGTTAATCGAAGACGACAGTGAGGCCCATAAGCTGGCCGCTGAGATTGGTTTCCCTGTTATTGTCAAGGCCACTGCTGGTGGTGGCGGACGCGGCATGCGTGTTGCTGTGGACCAGGCTTCTTTGTCTAATGCTCTAGCTTCCGCTCGCTCAGAGGCTTCTGCTGCATTCGGCGACGGCGGTGTCTATATTGAAAAGTATTTGAAGCCAATTCGTCACGTCGAAATTCAAGTCATGGCTGACAGTCAGGGTAACTGTATTCACCTTGGTGAACGCGATTGCTCAGTGCAGCGTCGTCACCAAAAACTGATCGAAGAGACTCCTAGTCCGGCTCTAACTCCTGAGCTTCGTCAGCGCATGGGTGAAGCAGCTGTGCGTGCTGCTAAGCAAATCAACTATGAAGGCGCTGGAACAGTTGAATTTATTCTGGCTGGTAACGATTTCTACTTTATGGAAATGAATACCCGTATTCAAGTGGAGCATCCAGTAACTGAGTTTGTCACTGGTGTTGATTTGATTAAGGAACAGATTCGAGTGGCTTCCGGTATGCCCCTTTCAATCAAGCAGGAAGACATTGAGTTCCGTGGACATTCTATTGAATGTCGTATTAATGCTGAAGATCCTGATCGCAATTTCTTACCATCGCCTGGTCGTGTTGATGCCTATATTGCTCCTGGCGGTCCTGGAGTGAGAGTTGATAGTCATTGCTACCCCGGTTATGTTATTCCTCCCTATTACGATTCACTCGTGAGCAAGCTCGTTGTTTGGGGACGGGATCGTCAAGAAGCGATCGCAAGAATGCAGAGAGCCTTGGACGAATATGCCATTACGGGTATTAAGACGACCATACCTTTTCATCAGAGAGTATTGGCTCATCCTATGTTCCAAAATGGAAAGGATGTCAGCACTGACTTCATTGAAAAATACATGACCCTTCAAGAAGCTAAATAAGCTAAATAAGCTTTTCGTTGGGGGTGTAAAATATATTGGCTAAAACAACTTGACCGATATCGGTCAAACTTCATCGATGTCATTAGATTTTGTTTTTGGCTCCGTAGCTCAATGGTGGAGCGTGCGACTCATAATCGCCTGGTTACTGGTTCGAATCCAGTCGGAGCCAAATTTTAATTCGTACTTATCCTAGATTCAGGCCTGGCCAAGTCACGCTGTAAAAATTCAGCCTGATGACAATACTGCCGAGCTAAGCTGGCAGTTTATGGATTGCGCAATAGTGTTTCTTTAATCGATCGCTTCATTTCACGGAAGCCATCAGAGATATTCTCTGAGAGTTCTTCTGAGCGTTGGCGCGCTTGAGTTAGCTTTAGTTCTGAATTTTGCAGGTACTTGTCATCAGGCTTGCCTTTTGATTTGGCATAGGTCGCTTCGACCTGCCGCATTTGTGACATGGCCCTTTGTAAATTGTGGGTGGTTTCTTTGCTCTGTCTCAGTGCTTCCAGCAAAAAGAACCCCGCTGAGCCCTGACCATGGCCCAGGTTAAGTAGCAAAAGCTCTTCTCTACTAAATTTTCTATCGAAAGGCAGTTCTTCTGCGCTACCGCAGCTTTGCCATAGTGGCTGAGCTATGCAGGCCGTGCATACTAATGTGGCGACAAGGGAAGCCTTGATACATGCTTTCAAAGACACTTTGATGGTAACTGATTTTTCCACAGCAAAGAAACCTCATTTCGTCATCCATAGAGTCTACAAGACTTGACCACATCCTGATATTCTCAATGGTGCTTGGAGGAAATAGTGTCTGACAATCGCGCGCGGATTTTTATAAAGCCTTTGCTTACTTGTTGCTGGATTGGCACTGCATTGGTGACGATAAATCCAAGTCCTATCTGTGCTCAGTCTGAGCCTGCCTCCTCACAAGAGCATAATTCTGCGCCCGCTCGGCCCGATTCGCTTACTCAGACCAATTTGCCTATGCAGGCTAATCCTCCTACTTATGATGACTCTGTACTGAAGCCAAGCGCCGATGTTACCTTTGAAATGAGTGCACCTGTTTCTGATTTGCCAACCAGGGCCCTCGATTTTAAAGATGCGGCTCAGAATCTTAATCTTGATACTTCATCCTCTAGTCAGTTACTGCTGTCGGGCATGGAGAACGCTCAATCGGATCGGCTTGATATGGCTATTAAGCAATTCGAGGAAGTAATTCGTCGGGAGCCGCAAAATGTCTCAGCCCACAATAATTTAGCTGTTTGCCTTAAACGTCAGGGCAACAACAAAGCAGCGCTGGAAGAATTTAAAAGAGCGATTGAAAACAATCCCACTCGCTGTGAATTGTTTAATAACCTGGCCCATTCTTATATTGCTGCTGGTCAATACGATTTGGCGGTGGAGGCGCTTTACCGCGCTCTTAGGCTCAATCCGGATTTTGCCGAAGCGCACCGCAACCTTGGTCATGTCTTGGCTTTGAAAGGTGATAATGATGCTGCGGTAACGGCCTTCCAAGAAGCTCTGCGCGACAACCCGCAGTTGCAAGAAGTCCATATTGACATGGGTGATTCATTGAGAGCCTTGCATCGCTATGAGCAAGCTTTGCTTGAGTACAAGACTGCCCAAAAGACTTTGCAGGGTAAAAAAGGTCTGCTTCCGCGTGACTTAGAATTGCGTTTTGCTAAGTGCTTTGAAGGTCTTGGTGAATTGAGTCAGTCTCATAAGATACTTTCAAGTTTGCTTGAGTCAAACCCTAACGATACCGATGCTCTCAATTGCCTTGGTGTTGTGCTCTGGAAAATGAACCATTTACCCGAAGCCGTTTTTGTCTTAGAGCGAGCTCTAAAGGTTGATGCTAGTTACCCCCAGGCTCGCAACAATTTGGGTATTGTGCTCTATCAACTTAAACGCTATGACGAGGCCGTTGACGTCTGGCGCCAGGCGATTGGTCTTAAACCCGACTATCCTGAGGCACATTACAATATGGGCGTGGCACTATACCAATCAGGTTTGCTACAACAGTCAACTGAAGCGTATAAAGAGTGTCTGAAATATGCTCCACTTGACGCAAATGCGCACAATAATTTAGGTCTGGCTCTTTGGCGCAGTGGTCAAAAGAATGATGCCATCGCTGAGTGGAGAAAGGCCATCGACTGTGACGCCAATATGGCTGAAGCTTTTACGAATCTGGGCAGAGCTCTTCACACTGCAGCTAAGTAGGACAATCAGTAAGGTAAAGGCTATTCAATTAGGCTAATAGGCTAAAAACGGTTCAATAAGACTGAAAATGGAAATCACTTAAATGGAAAGACTATCCGACAATTTTAGTTACTCTGACACTGTGCACACGATTCAAGAAGCGGCGGTCAATATTTTTTGCCGCATTATCTTTGACTGGGCCGTGCATGGATTGGCTGTAGCTCTCTTATTGCTTACTTTTGGTCTGATTTTGCTGGTGAGAAAAAACAGGCTCTCTAAACCCTTCTTTGCCGTAGCTAAAAAGCTCGGAATATTCTGCTCAATCGTTGCCGCCCCGGGGCTTATAACCCTCGTGACTACGGGTAATTTGCCTCCAGTTGGGGTCTACAATGTCAATTCACTTGGGTTCCTTTGTTTGTGGAGCTTGATTTGCGCTCATATGCTAGGCGAGGAAACCAACTATCAATGGTTTGTTAAGTCTGCTCCTAAGGAACAACCCAAAGACTAATGGCGATTAGTTAACAGTTGATCTAGACTAGGTTTGGCAAGGGTCGCAGGAAGCATTCTTCAGGAGTAGGTACCAATGAAACTACCGAAGCTCGCTTGGTCTGCATCGACCCGGTTGCTAGCTCTGCCGATGCTTACCTTGGCATTTTTGCCACAGGTTTTCTCCCCACTATGGGCCCAGAGCAGCAGCGCTAGTAGTTATGGAGCCTCTAGTGCTTTTGGTTCTGGAAGCGTTCCTTCTAGCGTGCCCGCTAGCCCAATAGGTGGCTATCCTGGTTATCCTGGTGGCGCATATCAAAATAATGGCTATCAATATGGCGGTTATCCGCAAAGCGTGAATCAGCCCACAGTCTTGCAGACTGGTAACTATATGATTGGTGGGGGCTATCGCTACGGTCCTAATGGCGCCTTTCTCAATCCTTATGGCCAGCCGATTGTTCTCAATCCGTTAGTGCCTTATATTTGGCCAGCCAGTCGCCCTCAATTTACCGGAGGGGCAGCATTTACCTGCAGAATTGGCAATTTTAACTGTAATTTCTGGAAAGGAAACTCTGGCTATTACTATCCTTTCCTCTCTAATAGCTTCCTTTATGCACCCATTATTTTCATCGATTCTTCAGCTTCTACACCGCAGGCGAAATTGCCGCCTCCAGCAATTCAGCTCACCGATACATTGAAGTATCTCGACGATTCTATGAAAGATAAAAAGGTTTCTGACATTCATTACAAGCACTTGAAGCAGCGGGCAATCGATCTTCAGCGCAAAGAGCGCAGTATGAGAATCGCTCAAGGTGGAGAGCTGGATGCCGATAGTGAAGCCGAAATTCGTCGAGACCTTGATGGCTTAGCCAAAGAGATGAGCGAGCACGTCAAAGACCGTTAGCTGGAACTAGAAATAGGACTAGAGCTAGAAATAGGACTAGAGCTAGGATATGACCAGAGCTCGATCTAGAGTTGTGAAAAATCAAAGCGTTTTCCAAAGGCGGTGCAAATTATCTGCTTGAGCTCGTCCTGGACAGCGCTCAGGGCTTTGCTTGCGTCGACTACTTGCCACCGTTCCGGCTCTTTCTTGACCAATTCTAAATAGCCTTTGCGTACTCTGTGGTGAAACTCAATGGCTTCTCGCTCCATGCGGTCGTGCCCGCCTGGATGCAGTCGACCTAAGCCCTTCTCGCTCTCTAAGTCAAAGAGAATTGTGAGCTCGGGTTTTAAACCTTGGGTAGACATTCCATTGAGTTGGCTAATCAGTTCTAAATCGAGGTTCCTGCCATATCCTTGGTAGGCCACAGTTGAATCGGTGTAACGGTCACAGATGACGAGTTTCCCTGCTTTCAGCGCAGGGATAATTAGCTCGTCCACGTGTTGAGCACGGTCCGCTGAGTAGAGCAACAGTTCTGCCATCGGGCTGACTGGGTTTCCCGGAGTAAGAAGTACTCGCCGGATTTGCTTTCCAAGCGGAGTGCCACCCGGGTCGCGTGTGATCAGATGAGGTATGCCAATGGCATCAAGTTTGGTGGAAAGCAGCTTGACTTGTGTCGTTTTACCAGCGCCCTCTGGACCTTCAAGAGTAAGGAAGGTACCGGGATATCCATGAGCCATGCGCTTGAGGTCTCCAATCGAAACTAAGGTTGAAATAGTTAATATTGTTGCACAAATGATATGATTGCCACCCTGTTGGGACCTTATTCTGTTCAGTGGCACGCGCTAATCTAGGTGCTGCTTTGCTTTGTACGCGCAATATTTATATTTGAGAGGATAAACTCATGGCTCAAACCTTAACGGCTCCGAAAGTCAAAGTGGATCGTAAGTGGCAACTATTTATTGATGGAAAGTTTGTCGACGGAGCTAGTGAGCGCACTCTCGTAAACCCTGCTAATGGCAAACCGTTGACGAAGGTAGCTGAGGCTTCGAAAACGCAGGTTGAGGAAGCTATTCGTGCCGCTAGAAAAGCTTTTGACCATGGCCCGTGGCCGAGGATGACAGCTTTAGAACGTAGTCAGTTCCTCAATAAAATTGCCGACGCTATCGATGCTCATGCAGAAGAATTGGCTGAGTTAGAGACTCTCAACGGTGGCAAACCGTTGCGTGAGACAACCTACGATATAGCTGATGCGGCCTATTGCTTCCGCTATTATGCTGGCTTGATCACTAAACCAAGTGGCCAATCAATCGATGTTCCAGCACCTTCCGTTACTACTGTGGTGCGAGAGCCGATCGGCGTTTGTGGTCAAATTGTTCCGTGGAACTATCCGCTTTTGATGGCGGCCTGGAAGCTTGCTCCAGCTCTAGCTGCTGGCAACACCTGTGTGCTCAAGCCCTCAGAATTCACACCTTTGACCGCCATTCGTCTGGCTGAATTGCTGCACGATTTGAAGTTGCCGGAAGGCGTGGTCAATATAGTTCTAGGTGATGGCCCAACGGTTGGTCAACCAATTGCTGAAAGCACCATTGTCGACAAAATTGCCTTCACTGGTAGTGTCAACACTGGCAAGCGAGTAGCCACCTCTGCTCTCACTAATTTGAAAAAGGTAACTTTAGAGCTTGGTGGAAAATCACCAATGGTGGTGTTCCCCGATTTTGATCTAGATATCGCCGTTGATTACGCCTTGTTTGCCATCTATTGCAACGCTGGTCAGGTTTGTTCTGCTGGTTCACGGATGATAGTTGAGCAGTCAATCTATGATCAGTTTGTAAAGAAAATGGCTGCTAGAGCTAAGAAAATTAGAGTTGGCCCTGGCCTGGAAGCGGAAACTGAAATGGGGCCACTTGTTAGTGAGTCTCAGTTGAAACGGGTTCTTGAATACATTGAGATCGGCAAAAAGGAAGGTGCCAAACTTGTCACTGGAGGGGACCAACCCAAAGGTGAAAAGTACGGTAGTGGCTACTATGTCAATCCAACTATTTTCTCCGATGTTAAATCGGACATGCGAGTGGTGCAGGAGGAAATCTTTGGACCAGTGGTAGTGGTGCAAAAGTTCAGCACTGAAGAGGAAGCTATTGAATTAGCAAATAATTCAGTGTTTGGATTAGCCGGCGCCGTCTTCACCAATGACATAACTCGAGCCCACCGAGTAGTGAAACAATTACGAGCCGGAATTACCTGGGTTAATGCCTACCACAATACCTACACCGAGTGCCCATGGGGTGGTTATAAGCAAAGTGGCTGGGGCCGCGAGCTAGGAACATTCGGTCTTGAAGCCTATACCGAAGTTAAGCAGATAAATATCAATCTTGATCCTCAAGCTGTTGGCTGGTTTGAGGCTTAGTTCTTTTTCTAGTTAAATCAAGCGAAAGTAGCGAGTCTGAAAAAGGCTCGCTACTTTTGTAATTGGACTCAGACTCTGGATCTACAATCTAGTTATTGCCACCATTGCAGCAAGTGGTGGTGACTCATAGTTCAATATATCTTTGTATGTGATGCTCGGTGCTCGCAAGAAGGTAAGCAGCAGCTTCTCTTCACTCCATCGTCTGCGATCGAAGTGACACCAGATTGCCGCTAGATAGATCTGCAAATATTTGCGACTTATGCCGCCCCTAATTGATAGAGTTGAGTCGATTGTTCTGCCAACTAGTGACATTGCCGCTAGCGGATTTGTTTTTATTTCGGTCTCGTTGTTGTTGTTGTTGTTGTCTGCGCAGCTGCGTCTACTAAAACGACCACCGGCATGGGCCTGGATCAGTCCCTCGATTTCGAGAATCACAAGAGCACTGGCTACGGCACTAACTGGCAGAGTCGTGCTTTGACAAATCTGATCTTGAGTTATTGGTTCTGAGGTTATAAGTTCGAATATTTCTTTCTCACTTTCGCTTAGGTGCGCAGTGGTCGTTGCCTTTGGCTGTTGCTCTGATCGCTCTTGTTTCGTCTTAGTTTCAGATTTTGCCTTCTTCTCTTCTATCTCGGTTGATGGATGAACTTTGGGAAGAGTCAGAAGGCTGCGTCTACAGAATATTGAAATAAATTCTGCTGACGGCACAGGAAAAGATTTATCTATGGCTTCGAGGTGCCGCTCGTTCTCTATTACGAGGCCAATGGTGCGCACAATGTTCAAGGCTGTGGAGATGGCTGTGCCTCCCAACGCGGCTAGTTTGTTCGATGTAACCACTGCTCCGTGGCCCATGAGAAAAATTGCGCCCAACCAGGCCTTGAGTCTTTCAGCTCTTTTGAAAGGGGTTTTTGCTGTGAACCAGATTTCTTTCTTGCAGTTCTTGCAAATTAGTGTGCGCGGTTTCTTTGCTTGATACTTCTT
>CALRJJ020000197.1:0-8143 GCA_943367505.1 Flavobacterium psychrophilum
GAAGCTATTCGGTAATTCGTCGGTGTACAATGCACGAATGCTCCACACCTTGACGATAGCTACTGTGCACCGGTCTTGCAGATTGCTAATGGCTGCTTGGGGAAGCCTTGTCTTAATCTTTGCTCTGGCTGGGGAGAGTTCAATAGCCAGCGAATCCACAGGCAAAGTTGATAGTGTTCATTCTGATGCAAGTTCCGATGCAAGTGCCGAAGTGAAAAGCGCAGGGAGAGTACCTCATGAGCAAAAAACTCTTGCTGAACTCTGGCAGGCGTATACCAAAATGTCTCCTGAACTCTTATTGGTTATTGAGATTCTGAAGAAGCGTGGCTGGGCTGATGATAAGATTGCTGATTTTTTGGCGAATCCAGACCCGGTGGATGGGGGCGAAGGGCAACGCTCGGGGATTGGTCCTCCTAATATGGCGCTTACCGATCCTAACTTTGAGCCGACTTATCCGGTGTTGAATGATTCGAGGCCAAGTTATCTTAGAGTTGGTCGTGCCAAAACTCTTACCTATAATTCTGTAAGTATTCTTGCACCGGAGAGATCGATTTCGCGGGCTGAGAGAGCGGCTGCAATGAGTTCCCAGACGGAGCTGCTTTTGCTTCGTCACATGGTCAGGTCTGAAGCTGACTTTTTCGCTAGCTATGTGCAAAATTTCCGCGCAATGCAAGCGCTCCAATCACTTCGGGGCATCAAGGATAGCTCGAGTGAGGAGAGAGGGAAACTGACTATTGATCAGTTTGAGCGCCTTAAGGCTATGCAGTCAGAATACAAGTCGTCTCGCGCTAAGCTGGTTGCCAGAGTTGGTGAAAAAGCTGCTTTGAGTTTTGACTATCAGTTGCAGATTGGATCTTCGTCCACTTCGTCAAAGCCGAATGAGAAAAATTGATAATCGTTCTCTTGCGATCTTATTCGTCCCATGGTAATGTCGTCATATGAACAAGCAAATGACACTATCATTAAGCACTTATCGGCGCCGCTCATATTGAGGCTAGGCGTTGGTCGTCGTGCGTGTGTTGTTCAAATAGATTTATTTTTTAGAATGTCCGCTTATGACGACTGTCTGGCTCTAATTGTGTGCCGTTAGGCAATTACATGTGGCGCTAAATGTGGTGCCGCGATAGAGGAGCGCGAATTCGCGTTTCTTATTACACAAGCTCGTGAACGTGAACATCCATCGGCGGATGGCAGAGGGGTCGATTGCGCCTGCCTGTAGAGCAGGACTGTAACAAGCACGTAGGTTCAAATCCTACTCCGCCGAAATTTTACAATCTCAGTAGTGCTAAACTAGCGCTTCACCTGCAATCTTGCGTTTGGGAGAAGCATATCGTGGCCTTGAGTCTTAAAGATCTGATTGAGAATATTCTGACTGAGCATCATGTTCTTTTGCGCAGAGAGCTTCCTCGTCTTGAGTTGCTGCTGGGTGAGATAACCTCTGAATTTGGTGCTCAGAATCAGAAGTTGTGTGAAGCATTTGAGACCTTCAAGAAAGTGAAGTCTAAAATTGAGATTCATCTCGGTGACGAAGAGCAGTTTCTCTTTCCCGCTTGCCTTAAGCTTGAAAATAGTGAAGTCGCTAGTCAATCAATTGACGAAGTAACTGCAGGGCCTAACTTGCTTGAACGCCTTGTCGAGATGGAAAGTGAGCATGAGAATTCTGGTAAAGCTTTTGAAGCGATACTGGCAGTTGTGAATTCTATTGCGGTCGATGAAGAGCGAGCTGATGGAATTTGTCATCAGTTTGTTGCTGGTCTTGCTGCAGTCATCGCCGATCTAAAAGTGCACGTGCAGAAGGAAAATGAGCAAGTGCATCCGCGCGCAAGACAGTTGCTGTCTCAATTGTAAAATTCGGAACAGGTAGGAATCGAACCTACTAGGCTATTGGCCCGACTCTCTAGCAAAGAGTTTGCCCCCATGGGCCACTGTTCCAAAATGGAGGAGACGGTATGGACTCGCACCTACAACCCTGTCGGGCACTTGTTTTCAAGACAAGCTCCTCATCTAGCCGGATCGTCTCCATAAATTGGCACCAGTGACGGAATTCGAATCCGCATTACTCCCGTGACAGGGGAGCGTCCTAAACCATTAGACGACACCGGTATAAAGTGTACTGATGGATTTGCACCATCGCATGACTGGTTTGCAATCAGTTGCCTTGCTATCTTGGCTAAGTACACAGAGCTTTCTAAAAACGCAATGAAAAAATGGTGGCCGAGGATTGAATCGAACAATCGCTACAACTCTTATCGGGAGCTTGTTTTACCACTAAACTACACGGCCATTTAATACGGCTATATAATTCGTGGACTAATATTTGTTGAGTTTTCATTTCTAAGTGCTCCTGAGACATTCAATAGGCAGATATTCGCGCCTGTATTTGCGCAGGCATCTGAGGGCGACCAGCAAGGCTGGGAGCCACTCATCTGTCTATCTGAATGTTGGAGAACCACTTTCATTGGAAATAATTTCCTGTACCTTTCAACTTTTTTCAGCATAACACACCGACGAAAAAGCGCGAAATATTTTTTGAATGTAATTTTGCAAGACAAATTGCATCTTCGAAAAATGGTTCCACTAGCTGGATTTGCACCAACATCACTCCAGTCATGAGCTGAATGTCTTGCTGTTAGACGATAGTGGAAAATGGCTGCGCTACCTGGGCTCGAACCAGGGACAATCCACTTAACTGGCGTGCTCACCAACTGAGCTATAGCGCACCACACGCACGGCAAGAATCGAACTTGCTTTGAACGCTTTAGAAGAACGTTGCCCATCCAGTAGACCACGTGCGCGTATATCGCTGCGATTAGCGCAGCAATAGCCTCTGCTGGTGCAGCAGAGAAATGGAGCCCAAGGCGTGGTAATGCTCCCGCTACCTGTCGCTTACAAGGCGACCGCTCTGCTTTTGAGCTACATGGGCAAATATTCAATTGAAAAATGGTGGAGTCTGAGGGCTTTGCACCCTCCACTTTCGGGTGCAAACCGAGAGTTTTGCTGACTAAACTAAGACCCCAGGCATTAGGCGCTGGTGGACGTCGCTCGGGCAGTGCTGGTTGTAAAAATAACATGGTGATTTGATCTCATAATAGGTGTGACAAAACGAATGACAGAGCAATTGCCTCTATCACTATTCCGTTTCATAATCCCTATCATGCAGTTCACTTTATTCACCTGAAAATGGAGCGGAATAAGAGAATCGAACTCTTTTAGCTAGCTTGGAAGGCTAGAGCACAACCAATGTGCCAATCCCGCGAATAAAAATTGTGCAACGAATTGCACGACCGTTTTTTCAATATACCACGAGCAAAAGAAAACGCAATAGCGATTTTCAAATCTTCATGCTTTTCTCTTCGGTCGGCTTTCTGCCTGTGCAGTAAGTGGGTTGTCTGGCCATGAATGCTTGGGATAGCGGGCTTTGAGATCTTTTTTTACTTCACCGTAGGTGTTTTTCCAGAAGCTCGCGAGATCTGGTGTGATTTGCTGCACTCTATAATTTGGTGCCAGCAAATGCATGAGCACCGGCTGCCTTGATCTTGCTATTCTAGGTGTTTCGGTCATGCCGAATAGCTCTTGGATGCGCACTGCTAGTACTGGTGCCTTGCCGTTCTCGTAGATTAGTTTGATTTGATTACCGCTAGGCACAGCTATTTGCGCTGGTGCTTCTTGTTCTATTGCAGTCAATTGTTCATGGCTTAGTTGTGATTGCAGAATGGCAATAAAAGAGTTTGACTTTAGTTCGGTAAGGCTGCTGGCACCCATGCACCAGAGTGGCAACAGCTCTCGCCAGGGTTCGCTCGAAAACTGTGGCAGCTCTAACTCTGGCATGTTATCGCGCAGGCAGTTTATGCGAGCGAGATATTGCTTCGCTTGATCATCGACAAGTGCGGCAAGATCAATATTTGCCGCGCTCAGCGCCTTGGCCAGTATTTCCCCAGGGTCAATATCTTTCGGTAGGGCCGAAACTGTTTCTTCAATTATTAGGTCGCAGAAGCGAGTGCATTTTGATGCCACCACTTTCTCTCGCGCGCTATCGTAAGAGACGTCGATGCTAGTTGATAGATGCGACTTTGGTAGCCAGCTTTTGTCGATGGCAGATGCTTGTCTCACAGTGGCATCAGATTGTCCAGTTTCCAGTAATTCGACGGCTACAAATAATTCTGCATCGGTTACTGCTGAGTCGATTGCTAGTCTAACGCCGCGACCGCCAACCATAATTGCAGTCTTGCCACCAGGTTCTCGGCGTCTACATATGCGATCGACGAAGGCCACCATAATGGCACGCATGACCGCTTCTTCTGCCTTCTTTTCGTCTAGCTTGTTGGCTTTGTTGCTCTGGTCTTTGCCGCTGCTTTCTCTGTAATTGTTCTTTCTTTCTGAATCGAAAGATTTGAACTCACTTACTAGTTTTGTCAATTGTTCCGCGGCGCGTAGAATCTGCTTGGCTGGATTGACCATTAACTCGCCAGCAAATGAATGTTTGTGCCCTTGTTCAGCAAATTCGTTTAGCGCCCATACTCTATCCAGTACATCAGATTCTGACTTGTGCTTGGCTCCTGTGTTTTCTGTCGACCGTTTGAGGGGATCTCTCTCTGAAAGTAATGCTGCGCACAAGGCGGTGTCTTTGATTTGACCTGACTCAGCTCCTTCAACAAGCAACCTTGCTAGTCTTGGTTGCAGTGGTAGTTGAGCCATCTTGCGGCCAAGTTCTGTCAGTCTGCCATTTTCTAAGGCATCAAGGCGATCTAGTAATTCAAGAGCGCGGCTTAGGCTAGCAGGTGGTGGTGCCTGGAACCAGGCGAAAGATTGCAGATCCTTTTCGCCCCACGCAAGCAGTTGTAGTGCGCATTCTGACAAGTCAACCCTTTCTATTTCAGGAGGGCTAAAAGCTGCCATCGATTTATGCTCGCGTTCGGTCCAGAGCCTGAGGCAGTCACCACTGGCAGTGCGACCGGCTCGGCCCGCTCTTTGATCTGCCGATGCTTGAGAAATTCTCTCTAATCCGAGACGATTAAGTCCTAGTCTTGGGTCTAGCCTGTTTACCCGGGCCATGCCGCTGTCGACAACTGCTGTGATGCCGTCAATGGTCAGCGATGTTTCGGCGATATTGGTGGCAAGTACCACTTTGCGCTGACTTGATGCATTTAACACTCGCTGCTGTTCTTCCAGTGGCAAGTCGCCATATAGAGGGAGCAGCAAAAGATTCTCGTGCTCGGCAATTGCTTCTAGCAACTCTTGGGTTTTGCGAATTTCACCAACGCCTGGTAGAAAAGCGAGTATATGTCCATCGCTCTTAGCCAGCATTTTCTTGACGCCGTCGCTCACTGTCTGTTCAATGTTCGATGCTGCGGGCTGCGATGCCAGGTATTCTATGTTGACAGGATAAGTGCGGCCGGGGCTTTGTAGCACTGGACAGTTTGATAGATAACGGCTGACTGGTTCGGCATCGAGGGTGGCCGACATCACTATTATTTTTAAGTCGGGCCGCAGTTCGTTGCGTACTTGCCGCACTAAGGCCAGAGCTAGATCGCTGTCAAGATTGCGCTCGTGAAATTCATCGAAGATCACTACCGCTATGTTTTCCAGCATCGGGTCTTTTTGCAACTTTCTGAGAAAAACACCTTCTGTGCAAATAACTATGCGAGTGCGAGCTGATACTTTGCTCTCGTGACGAACTTGATAGCCAATTTCTTCACCAAGCTTAGTGCCGCGTTCGTCTGAAATACGCGTTGCCGCGGCTCTAGCTGCGACCCGACGTGGTTGTAGCACTATTATTTGTCCTGGGCGATTCGATTCGGTTGCTTTGCCTTGCCCTGCTCGCTGCTGGTTGCCGCTATTGAGTTCGGCTAAACCTGCATCAAGCACGGCTGGGGGCACGCGAGTGGTCTTGCCGGCGCCAGGAGCTGCTATAAGTACTAACGCACCGGTGTCAGAATTGGCGAGGTTTGAGATCACCTCTGGCAGGACATCATCGATGGGTAAGTGCTTAATCGGGGTTTCCTCTGACCTTAAGTTATCGTTTGATCCTATCAGGTCTCGTTCATTGCTTGCACGGGCATTATCGTCTTGATGCACTTTGGTCGCGTACAAGGTTGCCGAATTTGGTCGCGAGGCTCCGTCTCCACGTCCTTTAATACTATCCATCGAAAGGATTAAGTATTTCTTTGAGGAGTAAGCTCTCTAGCTCAACACTCACTTTCTAGTAATCGCTCTTGCGAGGGATTCTGATAAGGCCAAGAAGGTGGATACTGACAGTGCTATTTATGTCAGGTCTTATGCTTGGTATTCACTATGAGGAATTGTCATTGCTACATATCCTGCGCTCGTGTATACGGTTAAGCGCTAGTCGGTTGATACTGGTTAGATGGTCGCTTCGGCTGCTTCTGCACCCAAAAGAACTACTGGCAATAGCATTACTGGCATCGCTTGTATTCCCAAGCTGCGCGATTGAGGTCAGGGCTGAAACTTCTAGTCGCCCCGTAAGTAAAGCTAGTAATCATGCTCGGGTCGGAAAGCCTGCTCAAGTTGGTACGGCAATCAGCAAGCCAGTATCAGCCTCTCCAAATGCCGAGCAGAAGCGGCTTGCCTGCGAGCAGCACGACAAGGCTTTTGCTGTACTGAGCAATAGTCAGGTCACTAAGGAGGCACTTGAGGCCGCTGTAAGTAATGCTCTCGCGGCTACAGCTTTAGAACCGCGAAATGCGGCGCATTGGTTTTTGGCTGGTTTACTGTATGAGAAGTTGAGTGCGCAAGATGCCAGGGCTTTGCCAATGGCAGAGAAGATGTTGAGTCAGGCGGTTGAGATTGACCGTGAATATGGTGCGGCATGGTTAGAGTTGGGCTTGATGATGGCTGCCCAGAACCGGGGAATGGAGGCCATTTCGGCGCTGGAGTGTGCTCTTGAGGCGGACCCTGCTGCCACTGCGACTTACGCCGTTGGCCCCCTTTGCGCAGTCTATGCTACAAACGATGAAGGTTTACGTGGTCTGGATTTCTTTCAAGAGCAGTATGAGGCAAACCCTGAGATAACAGCTTTTGGTGTGGGTGAAGTGCTTATGCTCAACTACCTTGGTGATAGGAAGGCCGCGTTGGCAAAGGCACGAGACCTTGTTAATTGCGAACAGGCTGATGCTTCTGAATGCTTCTATTTGGCCAATCTGATCCGTGAATTGGAAAGTAATAAACCATGAAAAGAATCCTTGTGCTACTGACCATTTCAAGTTGCTTCAACAATGTTGCCTTGGCTCAATCTATGGATTTTTACACCATTAATGGTGCTCGCAATAAAGAGCAAGAGGCGTTTCTTCAGAAGAAGAAAGCTTTAGAGCAGCTTCCCTCTGGTGAGCAGCGCAACGCTCAATTGAGGCAGGAGATTCAGCGCCATCAAGAGGCGCTGAAAAACTACTCTCTGCAGCAGCAGACAGCCAGGCAGCAAGTGGTGGCAGATCTTAAGCAAAAATGGACCAAGGTTGATTCCGATTGGAAAACTGAGGTTGCACGTCATAACACTGCAACAAAACAAATTGAGAGAATGCCCGAGGGAGCAGACAAAGCCGCCAAGATTGCTGCTGAAGAAGCTGCTCACCGCACTTCCAGTAAGCGTATTGCTGTAGATAGGCAAGTTGTGCACGAAGGAGTCATGCGGCAGGCTAATCGCGATGTAATGGGCGGCACTGCCGGTGCTAGCAATAGTGTGCGTCAGACAGCAGGCACCGCTGTGACTAGCTCAAGTCATAGTGGCATGACTAGTGACTTCGATGCTGGTGGCGGCTATCGCACCACTGAGAAAGTTGGAAAGATCCTCAACGAAATGGGCGTTAAGGCTCCCGATGGTGGTCGCGTTAAGATGACTGGTGGAGTGCTCGAAACAGCGCCGGAATTTGGCATGACTGTCAATGCTGCACCAGGGACTGACCGCATCGGCAGTGCTGGACACCAGGCGCAAGTGAAAATGGGCGCGGCTCATGGAGAGACTTACGTATCAGAGACCGGTGGTGCTATTAAGTCACCGGTATTGAAAGATAATATCGCTACGTTTGATCACGCCAAAAAGGCTAACCACGGTTTGAGCGCAGCGCCCGAGACTCTTGTAGGTGGATCGCCTGATGGGCAGGCTATGGCCAAAGGTGCACTGAAGGCAGCT
>CALRJJ020000198.1:0-8136 GCA_943367505.1 Flavobacterium psychrophilum
TGTTTGCTTCAGGGTGGTGCCGCTTTCGTCTATGCCATAGACGTTGGTTATGGCCAGCTCGATTGGTCACTGCGTAGCGATAGCCGGGTGCATACTTTAGAACGCACAAACATACGCTTTCTCACGGCAGAAAAACTTTACGGTGAAAAAATAAATGAGAAAGCCACTCTAGCCGTAGCCGACCTCTCATTCATTTCAGTGACGAAAGTCTTAGAAGCACTGCTTAGCTTGATGAGCGAAAGCGAGCGCGAACTAGTAATTTTAGTAAAACCTCAATTTGAGGCCGGTCGTGAGAAAGTAGGCAAAGGCGGCGTCGTCAGAGAACCAGCTAGCCATATAGAAGTTTTGCAGCAAGTAATTGATTTTGCCCAGAGACAAAAGCTAGAAGTACATGGTCTAACTTATTCACCGCTGAAAGGACCATCGGGCAATATTGAGTACTTGCTCTGGCTCAAGTCTGAAGGTAGCGCTGCTCAACCCAAACCTACTATTGACCCAGAAGCTGTTGTAAAAGAAGCTTTCGCGTCACTCTAAAGAATTACACCAAGCGATTTAAACTCTTCCACCATAGAAAGAAAATCGGCAACGGTCTCTTCAATATTACTTGAATGGCGGCAGGCCAGAGCAATTAGCTCGCCATATGAGCTATCACTTTTGCTTGCCATTGACGCAACGATTTCGCTGGTCAATTCACTCACATCTAAATAGTGGCAGTTATGATCAAGGGCACGATAAGCCAATATCCAGGAAGCCTGCGCTTTTTGCCGACGTGGTAACTTCTCACCCTCTTCTAAGAGGTGGGCAATCTCAGAGATTGGATACTTATAGGCTCTCAACACAACCGTCGGATTCAAACGCGGCACACTAGCGGCAAAGGCTTTTAAATCAAGTTCTTCACTACTGTTACTCTGCAAAACTGATTGGTCACAAACCGCAGAACTAAGATCTAGTAGTACATCCGCTTCCATCACAGCCAGTTCAATCCATTCGTAGTCGGCTAGCTCAGCTAAAAACGGATGACGCTTCAAATGCGCTTCAGCGTGGTTCGCCAAAAACTGGGGGAACTTACGAGCTGCCTGGTTGAGATTAAAGTGATCCGGAGGCATGGTCTCCATGTATTCATGAACCAGAGCACTAAAATGTTTACCGAGCACTTTTTTGCAAAGCGGATAGATCGAAGACATCAAATCAAGCCGCCCTAAATCAATTAGAGAGGCGTAGAGCTTCACACCCCGATGATCAATATGCTTGAGCAAAGAAGGGTGAATCAAAGACGAATCTATCTCTGAGTCACCAGCAAGAAACTGTTCGCGCTTATCGCGGCGCGTCCAGAGCAAAGTCATTGCTTGTTCTATATCGTGTAGGCTGGGGGCATCCACTTTCAATTTTTCAACTTAGTTTGATAAAAGAGCTGGTAGCAGAAGGCTGAACTCTTTTAATGATCTCGCGAATTTGGGCCAGTTCGGCCAATATTTCGCTGAAGGCCGGATAATTTTGATCACGCTCAAGCATTACAGCTTTGACTTCTGTGCGCTTGAGGACATATTCGAGTAGCTCAAAAACAGGTTCGATCACGGCAGCACCGTGAGTATCTATCAAGAGCTCATCACCATAGCCATGACCAGCCACGTGAATCTGCACTGTGCGCTCTAGGGGCAGACGGTCAAGATAAGCATAAGGGTCAAAATTGTGATTGACCGAATTGACATAGACATTATTGACATCGAGTAGCAAACCGCAATCGGCTTTCTCTAAAACTTCGGAGAGAAAATCAACTTCGTCCATCTGCGAACCCGGCATTTGCATGTAGTAAGAAATATTCTCAAGCAAAAAAGGGCGCTTCACTGTGTCTTGCGCAACTTTGACACGCTTGACCACATGTTTGAGTGCTTCAGGCGAAAGGGGAAGAGGCAATAGATCATGGAGATACGAATTTGCTATTGAGGCAAAACATAGATGGTCGCTCCACCAGGGAGCATTGATTTTGTTCAGTAGTCTTGAGATGGAGGCAAGATAATCTTCACTCAGCGGATCTGTACTACCGATAGAAAGGTTGACACCGTGTGTCACTAGAGGAAATTTTTCCAGAGCTATATCGAGACGTTCGCGGATTCTTCCGCCCAGGTCCATATAGTTTTCTGGAACTAATTCTAGAAAATCGATTTGGTCGGCATTTTCAAATGTTTCAGCGGCTAACTCGCGCCGCAAACCAAGTCCAACACCAAGGTTGGGCATCAGTTTTTTAGCTGCGAGAAAGCCGCTGGACATTTTAATGGCATCCTAAGAAGGAGGAGAAATCAGAAGTTCTCTTGAAAAGAACTATTTGGTTTCTTTGGTCTCTTTTACTTCTTTGGTTTCTTTTGTTTCTTTGGTGGTTTTGCAAGAACCTTCTTTGCCTTTGCAAGAACCTTCTTTGCCTTTGCAGGATCCTTCTTTACCTTTGCAGGAGGCATCTTTGCCTTTTTCCTTGCACTCTTTCTTGCACTCTTTATCTTTCTTAGCTACTTTGATTTTCTTTTCAGTTTTTACTGTTTCTTTCTTTTCAGTAGATTCAGTTTCAGCAGCGCGAACTGCTGTGTTCAAGGAAAGGCCGAGGACAGCTACGAGAGCTACGGCTAATTGAGTCTTCTGCATTTAGACCTCCAGAAGTTGGATACTGACCATTGAGACCTCCCAAAACACTGTCTGGGCAAGTACATCAACATGTGGGCCATGCTAACCCACATTGTTTAAATACGACCAATAGGCAGGTTATGACTGTGTAAAAGTCTTTACAGTCAAGCTGAGGCGGCATCTCAAGCTGTAACGATTCTTAACGGCAAGCGCCACTTGAAAACGCCAAATATTCACCAAAGCCTCACAGAAAAATGCAGAAGCGTGCCCAGCCCATAGAAAACCCTGGCATCATCAACTTATTATTCCGTTGATCTGTTATATCTAGTAAGCTTAATAAACATCGATAGTATTTTTGACAGTATTCGGTAGCGTAAACAGAGATGACTCAAACAACCATCCACTCATATTTTCAGCAAATGTTTGAAGATTGGGTAGCAAATGGAAGATTCCCCGAATCTACAGTAGAAGCTTGCACACCGGCCATGGCCAGCAAGCTCGGCGTACCGTCAGAAAAATTCACCTTCGATTCGTTTGTTCACTCGAGTCAAACCCCCGAGTGGACCCTCAAACCAATTGATTTTGGTAGCCAGTTAGAGAGTGCACTTTTTATTTATCTGCCAACTCCCTGGTCTGAGTTCGAGAAACTTGAGAATGCTATTCAGGTTTCAGACAACGGTGCCGTGCGGCAAACAATTTATTTGCTAGACAAAACTACCTGGCGCAACGACCTCAGTAAGTTTTTCCAACAGGGTGAAGTAAGCGCCTTTGTTTACTATCTGATTCAACCGCCAGCATTCCACCAATGGATTTGTTGCATAGAACAAGATCAGCGGGTCTGGGTATTTGCTGTGTACTCAACAGAAGACAAAATTTTGGTCACCAAAGCTGATGCTTCAGACAAAGGTCTTTTAGAAACTCAGCTGATTTCACTGATTAATTCAAATCCTTGGTATGGCTTCGTCAAGCCGACACCATAAAGTCTATAGCTAAAATTGACCGTGAATTTCCTCTATCTCCATGGCTTTGCTTCATCGCCACAGTCGCGAAAAGCTCGCTTCTTCAAAGAAAAGATAGAACAGAATGGTTGGCATTGTTTGGTGCCCGATTTAAATGTACCGAGCTTTACTGCACTTTCACTCTCGGCCCAAATTGATTTAGGTCTGGAGCTGATAAACGACCTAAATGAAACAAACGATAGCCCTCTAGTTATGGTGGGCTCAAGCATGGGTGGTTTGTTAGCCGCCCTATTAGAACAAGAGCTTCGCCAGCAGAGATCACCAACAAAACTTCAGGCAATTGTTCTTCTGGCTCCCGGTTTCGGTATTACAAAACGTTGGCCGCAAATCATTGGTGAGCAGGGCATGCAAAGTTGGCGAGAAACAGGCTTCAGGCCGTTCTTTCATTATGCAGCAAACAAAGAATTACCCCTCCATTTTGCCTTCGCCAAAGATCTTGAGCAATACAAGACAGACAATTTTGAAATCAACATTCCCACCATCGTCTTCCATGGCATCGATGATCAAACAGTTCCAATAGAGCATGCCAGACAATTTGCCCAGCTCAACCCCGCCGCGGCACTGGTAGAACTAGATGATGGTCACGAGCTAGCAAACAGCCTGGATCTTATTTGGCGACAGACATGCGATTTCCTCAAACTGCCTAGCACTGCCAGCGATACTAGGGTTTAGCTATTCTTAGCTGTGCTTTATCAGACTATATCCACGAACTAAATGAAAAGCAGAAAGGGTCCCGGAAAACCGAGACCCTTTCTTAACTACTTTTCCAGTTATTACTAGAAGAGCTTAGGCGGAAGCGCCACCCATGTCGCCAGTGGTTGCTGGAGCAACTGCGGCTTTGGTGCGCTTAGGAGCAGCTTTCTTAGCTGGCTTTTTAGCAGCAGCTTTCTTGGCTGGAGCTTTTTTGGCAACAGCTTTCTTAGGAGCGGCTTTCTTAGCTACAGTCTTTTTAGGAGCAGCTTTCTTAGCAACTGTTTTCTTAGCAGCAGCTTTCTTAGGAGCGGCTTTCTTAGCTACAGTTTTCTTAGCAGCAGCTTTCTTAGGAGCAGCTTTCTTAGGAGCAGCTTTCTTAGCTACAGTTTTCTTAGCAGCAGCTTTCTTAGGAGCAGCTTTCTTAGCTACAGCTTTCTTAACAGCAGCTTTCTTAGGAGCAGCCTTCTTAGCTACAGCTTTCTTAACAGCAGCTTTCTTAGGAGCAGCTTTTTTAGCAGCAGCTTTCTTAGGAGCAGCTTTCTTTGTTACTTTTTTAGCAGCGGCTTTCTTAGGCTTAGCTGCGGTACCGGTTGACTCTTCAGCCATAGCGGCAGCAGGAGAGATCTTTGCTCTCTTAGTGGACTTCTTCTTGGTTGGCTTGGTTGCCATTTAGTTTTCCTCCCTTGGAAATCAATCTGGTGGGCAGGAACTTTCGCAGACACAAGCTGGAAAAGAATCCCTAATATTGAGCGCCTGCTCTAGACGATATCTAATGAACTACTAAAGTGACTCGAAACTGCTACTTCATATTGATGTATCAATCGCTTCTCAAATTTGCTTGTCCATTTATCGTTTCGACTAAACGCTAACTACCACCGTCTTTTTTGTAGAGACATCATTTTTTTTCAAAATGACACTCAATTACTTTCACACCACACGCGTCATAGATTACATTCGAATGGAATAAATTGCAACATATAGATCTTCCCTCAGTTGCTAACCATCAGCCACCGAGAGCAGAGAACGACACTAATCTGCTAACGAGAGCACCACTCGAAACTGTCTATTCAAGCCACTTTTGCAAGCATCACGCGCGCGAGTGGTACCACTTCAAAGCAGTCGAATTGATTGAAAAAATATTTTTCGGAACTGTCACAAAAAAATGATTGAGCACTAGACAAACACAATTTTTTTCAAAAAACGATCGTTTTAGGATCTCAACCGAAGAAGCGAATTAGCAAAAAGTTTCTTCGATACCACTCCCGGTGACGGCCAGTTATCAAGCGTGAGAGCGATTTCACTAATCAGGCAATAGCCCGCACCATAGCTCAATTGCAGACAATCGAAGGCAGTGAGAAATTGAACAATCGAGTTCGTTATTTGTAAATCCGGCCTAGAGAAAACGCGAAGTACCAGCAAAGCCGAAAGCAGATCTAAAAGCTTCACCCTGAATTTCTTTCAATTGGCGGAAATCAATTACATCATTGTCGATCAAGCGTTCGTACTCACCAGGCAAAGTACAAGGCGATGGATTCCTACCCGGGTTGTCTGTACACACCGCAATTGCCACCCCAGCTTCCCTACAGCGATTAAACACAGTCTTCAGTTCTGAAAAATCTTTGAGCACTCCGGTTTGTTTGTAGCTAGTTGGACAAACCTCTAAAGTGATCTGGCGTTTGGAAAGCTCCTTTAACATGCTCGGTTTTTGCAAAGGAATGTGTATGCCGTGACCAATGCGATCGAGGGTAGCGAAGTAACGAGGATCAACATTGTCGATACCAGTCTCTCCCAGGTGGCACGTTGTCTTCAAGCCAGAGGCGCGAGCCCGAGCCATGAGCTTGATCCACTCTTCAGTCTTTTCAGTGTTGATTTCCGGACCAGCAAGATCGACGCCGACCACAGGTCCAAGATTGTCTTGAGCAACTTTGAGAATGGCCTCGTTGATTTTGAGTGGCAAGCGTCTATCAAAACAAAGAATCTGCTTCACGATGATTGGATAGTCGGCTGGCCTTAAGTTCATAGTGATCACCTCAACGATGAGATGCATCTGAGCCAGCCTCTTAGCCGGAGTAAGTTTGTGGTCTGTTCTGAAATAAGGGTTATAGCGCAGTTCGAGATACTGCAGATTCTCGAAAGTATAGGCACCTCGGCACAAGCGCAAACAGAAGTAAGGTAAATGCTCAAGGCTTTGCAGTTCTTCTACCAGCGAGTGAATTTTGACGAACTCTTCTAGAGTGCGACAAGGTCGAGTGAACCAATTGTAAAAGCCATCATAGTCAGGAAAGTAATTGAGTATCGGATGGTCAGTCCGGCGCAAGAACTTATAGATGATCCGAGGATGCAGGGCTCCACCAAGGTGCCTGTGAAGATCCGCATATAAAGCCATTTGTGAGCCACCTTTCGATTTCTGATGCCAATTATTTTTTGAATCTTGCCGAGCTGGGTAAATATCTATTGCGTGAAATAACTTTCTCGACTATTAGTTGCTTATTCCATACCTTATATATAGAATTTCAAACTCCCTGAAAAATTACCAAAAAAACTGATGAAATCTTTTACCCAACTATTAGCTAGACAAATCAAAGCGCTAAGCAGGCGCCTGAGCCTTGCCTTTATCGCCGCACTGGCCATAGCAACAATAAGCCAGGTGCAGGCTTTCGCCCAAAATGATCCAATTGTGATTCTGCAGACGACAAAAGGGCGAATCGTAATTAGAGTCTTCCGCAACATGGTTCCCTACACGGCCAACAATTTCCTTGACCTCGTTTCAAGAGGGTATTACGACGGCAAGTCTTTTCACCGAGTGGAAAGCTGGGTAGTCCAAGGTGGTTGCCCCTACGGCAACGGCCAAGGCAATTACACCGACCCTGATACCGGTAGAGAGCGTTTCCTTCGCCTTGAAATCAACCGCAACCTCAACCACAACTCCGCAGGAGTAGTAGCGATGGCACGCGGCCAAAGTCTTGATTCGGCCAGCTGCCAATTCTACATTTTGAAAAAACCAATGTCGCAGCTAAACGGCAAATATGCCGTATTTGGGGGGGTTGTAGACGGCCTCAACAACATCTACCGCATAGCGCCTGGCGACCGTATCATCTCCGCTCAAATCGCTGGCGGCCAAACTCAGAGAGCTGCCAACCAAGAACCAATTGAAAGACCGGTGACGCCAACGGCAGCATCAGGAGAGAGCAAAGAATCCACAGGCGAAAGCGGATTTTAAATTGAGAATCTATTGGGCAAATAGCTAGGATCACCAGCATTCTTAGTTAACTTGCCGTCTTTAAGTAGGTCGACAGACTCAAGCCAAGCTTCAAACTCAGGAGCTGGCAACAGGTTATGAATTTCGCGCAGAGCTGCAATATCGTGGAAGCTTGTGCTCTGATAGGAGAGCATAACGTCATCACCCATGGGCACACCCATAAAGTAATTGACTCCAGCGGCAGTAAGCAAAACCGTCAAATTTTCTAAGTCATTTTGATCGGCATTCATATGATTGGTGTAGCAGGCATCAACTCCCATAGGTAAGCCCAGCAACTTAGCCATAAAATGATCTTCAAGACCAGCCCGGATCATTTGCCTACCATCGGCGAGATATTCGGGTCCAATAAAACCAACAACATCATTGACCAAAAAAGGATTGAAACATCGAGCTAGTGCATAACAACGAGCTTCCATGGTGAGCTGATCAGCGCCGAAATGTGAGAGCGACGAAAGCTCAGAGCCTTGTCCTGTTTCAAAATACATGAATGGCAGCTCAGCAGAAATTTCCTTCTTACCAAGGACACATGCTTCTTTGATCAAATAAATGTCG
>CALRJJ020000199.1:0-8127 GCA_943367505.1 Flavobacterium psychrophilum
AGAGACAACGACAAAGATATCTTAGAAATGCTAGCCTGCATCGAAGACAAAGATACCAAAGACGAAATTACCGCAGAACGCTCCTTCCTAGATGTTCTTGGTGGTGGCTGCTCAGTGCCAGCCGGTGCCCTTGCTCAAGTACAAGCTGACGATCAGACCAAACTAAAACTATCGGGCTGCGTTGCCGCCTTAGACGGTAGTGAAATCTATCGCGACTCAATCAGCGGACCAAGAGAGTACGCCCACTTACTCGGCAAAGCCCTGGCCAAGAAGCTCCAAGATGCTGGTGCCGACAAGATCTTAGAAGAGCTGCGCCTATCCACACCAAATGTGGTGTCACCTCCGTAACCGCACAACAGCCGAAATTCGATAGTCAATCAACTATGCAGGACAAACCATTACAGGGCCTAAGAGTCTTGGTGACGCGAGCAGAAGAGCAGGCCGAAAGCTTTGCCACGCTCCTGCAAGAACAGGGCGCCACGACCATTGAACGAGCCCTCTTGGCTGTGCAGCCAGCCTCTGACTATACAAAACTAGATCAGGCCCTAAAAGAACTTGATCAATATGATTGGGTTATTTTCGCCAGTCACAATGCGGTGAAATTCACCCTGCAAAGGCTGAACGCACTTGGGCTGTCAGCCCAAGCTCTTAGCTGTTGCCAGCTGGCTAGCATCGGTGCGGCCACTAGCTCTAGCCTCAATGAAGCAGGCCTGACCGTGGCTTTCCAGCCAGCAGCATATGTCGCCGAAAGCCTCGCAGCGGAGCTGCCACAACAGACAAATCTTGCAGGGAAACGCTTGCTCTGGCCCAAAACCAATATCGGCAGATTATTGATAGCCGAAGAGTTAGAGGCGGCCGGAGCAAAAGTTGACATTGCCATTGCTTACGAAAGTGGCTTGCCGACTAACAAAGAGCAACTCGCAGTAGAGCTGGTTGGTCTACTGCAAGATAAAGCCATAGACGTAATCACCTTAGCCAGCGCTCAAACGGCTCGCAACCTGGGGCTAGTACTCGAATTAGGGCTAGAACTTCAATTAGGGCGACAAATGGAGCCAGCAGCAGAAAGTGAATCGCAAGCAATTTCTGATATTGAACCTGAGCTACTGCCTGGAGCAGCCGCAAATACGGAACAGCCGCTGCATCCTGAAGCCGAGCTAATGTCGAAGAGATCACAAACTGAGACCGCTAAGGCCGATCATAAAGAGAAGTTGGCGCTAGCGAAAGAAGACCTGCTTGCCTCAGTTAAAATAGCTGCTATTGGACCAATAACTGCCTCTGCAGCCGAACAAAGCCTAGGTCGGGTAGATTTGGTAGCAAAAGATCACACGCTCAAGGGCCTGGCAGCACTCTTGGCATCATTAAAATTCGAACAGAATCACTTATAGACACGAACCAGGCACGCCAAGGCGATATATTTAGTAGCTATATGGGTTTGCCCCAAAATAAGGACCATTAGATGAAAGAGACTGTAGCGGCAGAACTGGACAAGACAAGCAACAAGTATGTCTTGCCTCGAGTCACCCCTGACATGCGTATGCGTCGGCTGCGCTCCAAAGCACCGTTGCGCGCTATGGTACGTGAAACCCATTTACGCCTTGAACAGCTCATTTATCCATTCTTTATTGTCGAAGGCAAGGGCATTAAAACCCCAATCAAGTCTATGCCTGGTATTCATCAGCAAAGCATAGACGAAATGCTGAAAGAAGCTGAAGAAGCGGTAAACCTAGGCCTCAGCGCCGTTCTGCTCTTTGGCATCCCCTCTAGCAAAGATTCTCAAGCTAGCGGCGCCTGGTCTGATGACGGTATCGTGCAACGTGCCACCCGCGAACTAAAAAAACGCTTCCCAGACCTCATGGTCATTGCCGATACTTGCCTTTGTGAATACATGGACCATGGTCATTGTGGCTTAGTTCACGATGGCAAAGTTCTCAACGATCCCAGCCTCGAAATACTCGCTCGCTCAGCTGTTTCACAAGCTGCAGCTGGAGCCGATATCATTGCTCCATCAGACATGATGGACGGTCGTATAGCCGCCATTAGAGCGGCGCTAGATGCAAACGGATTCGAGAACATTCCAATCATGGCCTATAGTGCCAAGTTCTCATCAGCTCTCTACGGACCATTTCGTGAAGCGGCCGAATCGGCTCCTCAGTTTGGTGACCGCAAGAGCTATCAAATGGACCCAGCCAACGGCCGAGAAGCACTGCGTGAAGTTGAGCTAGACATCCAAGAAGGCGCCGACATCGTTATGATTAAGCCCGCCTTGCCGTACCTTGACGTTATCAGTCAAACCCGCAATCTGACTAAATTACCGATTGCAGCCTATAATGTCTCAGGTGAGTATTCGATGGTCAAAGCAGCAGCCGCCAATGGCTGGATCGACGAGCAAAAAGTTGTGATGGAGTGCTTAACGGGTATAGTCCGTGCAGGGGCTGATCTAGTAATCACCTACCATGCTAAAGATGTTGCTCAGTGGCTCAAACAACCAGGGTAAAGATGAAGACAAGCACCGCTTTTCAAATCAGTTTCGCCAATGCTTTTGCTGATCTATATCTAGACAAAGAAAACGGAGAATTTGCTCTCGATTTTCGGCGCCAAGAAGTCACTATCTATCTCAATAACACTCAATATCAGGCGCTTGTGTTGCTGGTGCAGCAAAGTCTTGAAGACGACACGTTTATTGAGTATCTCGATTGGCAGAAAGATCCACTGCAATGCGATGAAACACAAATGTTCGAAGTTTGCGGACCAGACCACATGGTCTGTATGTCCTGCTCACCCAACTGCGAACGGGTAAAACTAACTTTCGACATCGGCTTAGCTATTGATCTTTCCTTTGCCGATTTCCAAGGTCTAGCCAGCCTAATTAAAGAAGCACAGGCTGACCTAGAATGGCGCCGGGAACTACTGCGTCTCAATAACGCCGATACCGATGTGGACGATGCCGATAGCGGTCCTGGTTTTGCCGCAGGCGGTCAAGACTAATTTGGCCGCAGGCGGCAAAGACTAATTTGCCGCAGGCGGTCAAGACTAATTTGGCCGCAGGCGGCAAAGACTAAGGTTCTTGCTCTTCATTTCTTATTGGACCAACTATCTCACAGCTTAAGCAAGCACCTTGTAGCGCTTTATTTTGCGCTGCAACAGGTTTGTGGCATAGGCCAATCCAAGCCGATCTGGAAAGGCTCTCTTGGGAATAACAAACATTGTTCGGCCACGACTACCAAGAAGCATCATCAGCTGTTCATCAGTTTCCCAACACTCCTCGAAGTGCCACCACGCCAAGACCACATAGCGTTCACCAGTACGAACACCGCAGCCCTCCTCGGTCAACTGAAAGACAAACACCTGAGCAGCAGCATCATTCAGCTTGGTGCGCTGCATGATATTCCAATAAATTGAAACAGCATGCCCAATATAAATGGGCACCAGCAGAAGGACAAACTGCTGGTACAGTCCCATTACTACTTCTGTTGCCTGAGGCAGATTCCAGACAAAACCCAAGGCAAGAAAATTGAGGGGCATGAGCAGAGCAAGACTAATATAGATCATCCCCAAGAGCACCAATCTCTTGCGAAAGAAATAAATACTCTCAGCCTGGGCAATCTCTCCAGTTTGATAGAGCACCTCAACCTCAAGCCCTGTTTTTAAACTACTCTCTAGGGCTTGAGCGGGCGGATAGCTAGCGTCAAAGTCTGGCTTGGCAGCAGGGACTGAGCCCGGAGCTTTAGCATCAACTGCATTGGTTTTGGTACTATTTTCGCTGTTGGTATCGGTGTAAGCACTGGCATTGGTGCTAGCGCTCGAGCTAGTATTAGTGCTGGTGCTTGCGTTGATGTTAATGTCGTCTAGCGTCTGCTGAGGCAAGCCAGGAGACTCAATAACACCAGGTGGAGGCAGCATATCGGGAATGGAGAACTGTTCGCCATCTATCATCACTGAAGAAATTGCCTTCTTTTCGTAGACAATAGATGTAGCACTGAAATCTTTGCCAATTTTCTTAAAATTACGCGAATTAGCAGCAAGAATGGCCCTGACAGCCTCAACCTCATCAGCCGAAGCGAAACATCTCTTTGGTAAAACAAAAACATCATTGATATTTGATGCCAAACAAAAACTTTCACTGGTTTCAAGGACAAGTGAAAACTGTCGCCAATCAATCATGCCAGTGCCCGTTGCAAACTGCACCTGAATACCAGTTGGATAGAGAAGGTACATCATAGGGAAGTGGAAGTTCGGTCGCTTGCGAAAACTATCCTGTGACAAATGGTGCAGTAATAAATAGACCATAGCCATACATGTAGACGGAATACCAACTCCGGCAATTAAAAGACCGGGCAGATAGTCAATTTGCATCAACTCAGCCAAGGTATTAGCAGAAGACACCGGGCTCTCTGGCGAAAGCAGAACATAACCCATTGCCACACTAAAACTAAGTGCGAACATAGAGAATAAGCGATGGGGCAGTTGCAGTTGTTTATAGACCTGCCAATAACCGCTGTTGATCTCTTCTTCTTTATACTGAACCCAAATAAAAATTGGCTCGTTGCCTGGGCTTAGATTCTTAGATTGATCCGTCATCGAGACAGCCACCACACTTATTTCGTCGCAAAGACAACTGGCGAATCGTACTCTACACCCTGATGACGATAAACATCACTAAAACCAGCAGCGCGACAAAGACTTGTAATTTCATCAAAACTAAAAACGCAACCATCAGTAGTAGCAAGATACATATTCAAGCCGAACATCAATGGGTACAAAGGCGCTGTGCGCTCTTGGTTGGGCATGAATTCGGCAATCACTAGAGTGCCACCGTCTTTAAGCGCGGCAGCACAATATGCCAACAATCTCTTGCTCATCTCCAGACCTTCTGAATGAAGAATGTGACCAAGGATTACAACATCGTAAAGACCAGGAGTAAGCCGGATATCACGCCAGTTGCCCCGCACCTCGGTATATTGACTAGAGACTTCAAAGCGCTCAGTTATTTTTCGCGTAACAGCAAGGACCGCCGGGAAATCGAGGGCAGCAATATGATTATCGCGATTGTCCTGGGCAAAGGGGATACTCCAAACAGCCGACCCAGCGGCCAGATCGAGGATATTTAGCGCCTTCTTGATGTTCTTTGTGGGTTTGCCGCCACTGACAACGTCGACCTCTTCGTCGCCATCTTTTGCCGGTCGCGAACGCTGTGCCCCTTTTATACTCTTGGCGCTCTCAGCCTCCTGATTGCGTTCTTTCAAATACTTCACTACGTCTGCGGCAATGCAGTAGTTTAATGGCACGATGGCCTCTGCCAGATGGGGAAAAATCTCCTCAGCTTTGGCATCCTCATTGACAGCCATCACCGGTGTACCTGTGCGAATAGTTTCGCGCAAATTGCGCCACATCTTGTCTAGCTCATCATGCTGCTTTAGATACATGCCCATAAAAAGTGGACTCTCTGAAATCAAATATGTTTGGGAAGTCATATTCAATTCGTAGATAGCCTCGGTGCTGCGAACCTTGCCGTTTAGATCGGCACGATCAAGTAAATTCATGCCGACCAGTGAGTCGGCAATTAATTTAGTCCCTTCCACTTGCAAAGCTTGCTTCTTAGCAATTAATGCGGCAGAAAGTGGGCCGTCAACAAGAGACTCAAAAATGCCGAGTTCCACTGCCGATTTCAAAACCTGAATCGCCCAGCTCCCCTCCAAAGTAGAAGTTATGAGAGTTGGCGGCATTAAACGCAGGGTTGAAAGGTACTTCAACATGTCAAATTCGCTCCCACTTGCCAAGCTCAATCAATTTTTTCACCGATATCGGTAAAGTTTCTATTTGTCAGAATAATAAGTGTAAGCCCTTGTCAAAAGGTTGCGGACGAAGTCTGTCAAAGCGAGTATTTACAATGCACTGCTATTGATAGGATATTTCGTCTATAATCACTATTCACAGATCGTTGGGTGACGGCGAAGACCGACGAACCTGGTCAGGGGGGAAACCCAGCAGCCATAAGTTGAATTCTTCGGGTGTTGCCCAGCGGTCTGCTTTCCAACTCAAGTAATAAACGAAAAAAGAAAATGCCGAAATCCAAAAGCTCCAAAGAAGCCCAAGACAATTCACAGCAGGACCCAAGCCGTACGCTGCTGGGGCAAATTCTCGTTGAACTAGATTACATAACGATCTATCAGCTGGATGAGTCTTTACGCATTCAACGCGAAGACAAAGATCATGATAGAGATCCAAAGCCACTAGGCCAAATTCTTTTGGAGTTGGGTTTCATAGGCCCCAACCAGTTAATCCGGGCGATTCAGGTGCAAGCCGAATACCGCAAGGCTCAAGCCGGTAAATAGGGTATACCCGATTCCAAGAGGCTGCATAAGGGGTTAAACTTCTTATGGTTCTTTTGTAAGGTGTTAATAGCTTGGTGGTAGCTCTTTGAATCTGAGTTCAAGGCTCACGTTTGCGCTCATTACCGTAGTGGTGATCGTGGTCTCTGGCCACGTTCTCTATTCTGTCTATTTTGACTTTCGCTCTACTAGAACCCTGGCGGCCTCAGCAGTAGCTAGCGTGCGCGGCCCGCGCTTAAACACAAGCTTGACCGCCGCTCAAGATCAAACCCAGAGACTAGTTGACAGCCTGCTGCGCGACCAACGCTTTTTATCTGCCTATGACGGCAAAAACAAGGGCGAGGCTGCTGCCAGTATCAAGGCAGCGGAGGAAAAACTATTCTTCCCTGGTAGCGTTCAAGTTACCGACGAAAAGGGAAATGTCTTTTTTAGCACTGAGACCCCCAATCAAAGCGGTTACTCACTGAAAGCAGAGAGCACAGTGATTGACCTGGCTCTGGCCCATGACTTTTACAAAGGTCCAACTTTCAGCGAAAAAACTGGCGTAATTTCAATCAGCACAGTCAAATCATTTTCGAGCGGCGGCCACAAAGGCATTATCGCTGTCAATCAGCCACTCAATTCCGACTTCCTCACAGCACTAGCTTCTCGCTTCGGCATCGAAGATCCCAATGTTTTGGGAGTAGAGCTTGCTGTCTATTCGGAAAAAATCAAAACCACAACGGCCTTTTCCCAGGGCATCAAAAATTTACCTGGGCCGATGCGCTTCTTGCTGGACCTAAATGGCCATGACGCCAGCAAAGTTGTTGCCCGCTCACCACTGGGAACAGGCATTCCACAACTAGATCATCTAATTGTGCCCGCCAATGGTTTCGAAAAAGAAGGGGCCTGGTGGATGTCTCTGCCACTGGAAAGCGACCGAGTTGTGATCGGCTATGTATTAGTTTGCAAACCGGTTCCCAACGAACAGTCGAAATTAGTGGAAGTTGTATTACTGGGTGGTTTGGTTGGCGTATTTGGCGGCTTGGTTGGATTATTCCTGGCAGCCAAAATAGCCCAATCAGTTGATACCCCGTTGCGCTTCTTAGTGCGTCGCACTCAGGCCATTGCCAACAATAAACAAGTAATTCCGCCTTTAGAAGGACTTTCCGGAGACTGGCTGGAGCTGGGAGAGCTAATTGATACAGCGGTTTTGTCGATGCGCTCGACTACGCAAAATCTCAAGATTCAACTGAACAAGCAAGTAGAAGCAGTAAAAGAGCGGGGCTTAATTGCCGAGCAATCAACCCAACAAGTCGACACTCTCAATCGTCAAATTACCACCCAAGCGCAGAAGGTGGCGGAACTATCAAGGCACGTCAATCAAGCTGGGCGGCAAGCAACCGTGCTGCAACAACAATTAGATGCTGTTTTACAGAGTTCCACGGAAGGCTTCCTCATTCTTGACCAATACGGCAACATCCTGCACGCCAACCCAGTTTTCCTTAACTGGACGGGTATGTCAGAAGGAGAAATCGCCGGACGCCTTTGCTTCGACTTAGTTCTCAAACCGGGCGAGACTCCCCAAAGTCACGGCATGGGACAAGCCTTTACGCAACACGGCGGCGACCCGATGGCACTGATCAATCAGTTCTATCCTGAAGGAGTGATATTCCAGCGAGCTAGCGAAAAAACCGTTCAGGTACTAGCACACCTGCAGCCACTTTCCGGTGATGATGGCTCAATAATGGGCTATATCATGGTCTTACGCGACAAATCACTGCGCAGCGAAAATCAATTGCTGCGCCAGGAAATCGTC
>CALRJJ020000200.1:0-8106 GCA_943367505.1 Flavobacterium psychrophilum
AACGTCAAAAGTGCCCTAAAAATCTTCGCGATTGAAGATGTTCAGGACACTTGAATTAATGGGCAAATTAGAGAATCAGACTGCTGAAGTTCGCACTGGCGAAAGATATTTTGCCGGGCGATCACCGGCCGATTCAGAGGCAATATGCAGACTTGTACGGCGCAGGTTCTCGGCTCGATAGTTTTTGCCTTGCAGTGCTAGTGCCAAGGACAGGTTGTTTAGTGCCATGGCTAAACTGAGTTCATCGGTATGACGAAAGTCTCTCAACATCGCTAGTTCTTCGATGAATATTTTTTCTGCCTTTGCAAATGCTCTAGAGCGTAGGGCTTCCAGTCCTTGCTTCTCTAATCGTTGCACTCGTTCGTTTGAAGTGAGAACCATTTTGTCTCGCGATTGTGTTTGTGTTGTTGCCTAGTTGGCAGTGTAACGTATGCCTTCGGTGGCAGGTCGAGATATCTTTGTGATAAGTGGCAAATAATGTTTGGAATGAGCTACTGTAGCCTGTTTGATACGAGGGAGCTTTCAGTCGATTGTTCATTTTGTAGCTCGGTGCTGGCATTGTATTCACCTGAGCGGGCAACCTTATTGCAATGGGCGCGATGAAGCAGGGCTTTTTGCGCCGCTTCAATGTTCTTGCTTTCTCCGTGCCAGATTTCGAGGGCCGGTTGCTGAATAGCTCTGGCAAAAGAAAAGGCAAGTGGCCAGGGTAGTTTTAAGTTGAATTTGCTGTTGATGGCATTTAAGCGGGCAGACGCTAATTCTGCTGATTGACCGCCAGAGAGGAAGGCAATACCAGCAACAGCTCCAGGAACGGCCCGCAATAAACAATTGAGCGTGGCTTCTGCCACATCGTCGACAGTATTTTGTTTGCTACAGTTCAACCCTGGCAGCACCATGTTTGGTTTGAGAATTAGTCCTTCGAGCATCACACCTTGAGTGTAGAGCTGATTGAAAACAGCACGAAGAAATTCTTCTGTTACCTGGTGGCACTGCTCCATAGTGTGTTCGCCGTCCATCAGCACTTCTGGCTCGACGATTGGTACCATCGCGGCTTCCTGGCAATATGCTGCGTATAGTGCCAGGCTATGGGCATTGGCTTCAATACATGCTCTGCTGGGTAGGCCAGCTCCAAGTGATATAACTGCGCGCCACTTAGCAAAGCGCGCTCCGAGCGTGCGATATTCGGCCAGACGTTCGGGCAAGCCGTCGAGACCTTCTGTAATTTTTTCTCCTGAGTGACCGGGCATGTTTTTTGTGCCAGTGTCGACCTTGATTCCAGGAATTATTCCTTCGTCTATCAGTACCTTGATGAAGGCCGTTCCATCTTCTTTTCTTTGACGAATCGTCTCGTCATAAAGAATGGCGCCACTAATATAGTTAGAGAGCCCTGGGGTGGTAATAAGCAACTCTCGATAAGCGCGCCGATTTTCTTCAGTAGGTTTGATGACCGAATTATCGAAGCGTTTGTTGCAGGTGACATTGCTCTCGTCCATGGCTAAGAGACCCTTGTTTCCTGCCATTAGCGCTGCTGCCGTGTTGATTAAGTCTTCAGCGTTCACTTACTGTTGCTCCCTTTTTACATCACAATTGCTTGTGTGAAATGGCACAGTGGGCTCGTTAGCTTCGGCTGGAGCGCTGGAACAAGGCTCTGTCTCGGCCTGCCCGTTGACATCGGAGAGAAAACCTTGTTTGTCCACGTGCATGCTGCGATCGCTAAATTTCAATTCGGTAGCAAGAATACTTTCGTCTGTTTTACTTGGTACAACTGTTTTGTAGACGCGCACAGCATAGGCTTTAAGGGCGCTCAGCATGCTTGTATCTGTGGCTATCTGTCTATCTAATTTACTCATTTTGTTTCTTCTTGATGCTAGAGGTTAGGTGAAGCTTAGAACTTTTAGTTTCTTTTCTAGGTCGGCTGACATTTTGGCCATTTGTTCTGGCGCAACTTTATCGAAGAAATTTGGGTCGAAATCCTCTTTTAGATAGCTCATGTGCTTAGTCACTGCTTTATGCACTCTGCCTATCTCGGTAAGAAAGTCGGGCTCATCAACATGGAGCATCAGAATATTTTCCAGATTGGCTCGAAACTCCCCTCTGATGCCCAAGAATTTTTTCAAAGGCGCTTGCATTTCAGCAGACGGTTTAATGTGTCTTAGCAAGAAGTCTTCTAGGGCAAATCGTCTATAAAAGGCGTCAAACATTTCACTGCTTCGGTCCAGTACTTTTTCTGAAGGCCATTTGGCTATATTTGCTTCTAGCTCGCTGACAAGGCCATCAATGAAATTGAGGTCGTCTTCCATATAAGCTTTAATGTCCATCTTTTACTTCTTTGATCACTTGATCTTTCTGAGTGTTGTTTCTCATACAGATGACTGCGCTTAGTTGGAAATGAGCCAAGATTTTTGCAAGTATTTAGGGGTAACCGAAAACGCTAGCTATTACTTGGTTCTGGTGTTCGGGGCGCCTTGCTCTATCCCTTTCAGTTGTGTTTGCAAGAGGGTCTTGGAAAGGCTGAGTAGTGAGGCTATGGTATTTTTTGCTATTCTTCAGCTTTCTGCTCGATCAGGTCCAGCAATATTTCTTCGCAGCGGTAATAACGGTCTTTGACGTTGATTGCTGTTGCTTTGGCAACGATTTGATCTAGCTTTTCTGAAATCGAGTGTGATTCTTTTTGGGGATGAGAAACACTAATTGGCTCCGGCTGCTTGCCTGTTAGGATGAAACTTAAGGTTGCGCCCATACTGTAAATATCGCTCTGGCAAACCGATTGTCCGCGAAATTGTTCTGGCGGGAGGTAGGCTGGCTTGCCAACCACTGACCCGGTGGTGCTTGATTCAAGTTGTCTTGCCACGTTGAAGTCTATTAGTTTCAGCAATCCGTCACTGCCCAGAATTAGATTTTCAGGAGTGAAATCCCTGTGCACGACTGGTGGTTCCCTACGGTGCAAATAAGTCAGGATTGTGCACATTTGCTTGGCCAATTCTCTAACAAGCTCTTCGGAACATGGCCCATTCTCGGCAACAAGTTTTGCCAGAGTCGAACCTTCTATGTGCTCAAGCACTAGGTAGGCGCGGTGGTCTTCTACAAAGAAATCAATAAGTTTTACTATCTGATTGTGGTCAAGGCTTTTTAGGATTCGCGCTTCTCGTTCGAAACAGTCGAGAGCAGTTTTGCGTACACTAATATCGACATAGATTGGTAAGAGAAATTCCTTTAGCACAACGACTTGATTGCCATGGCAGTCGATGGCTTTATAGGCAGCGCCCTGCCCCCCAGTGCCCAGACCTTCTATGATGCTATATCTCCGACCGTGTAGAGTTGCCGATGAGGTCAGCGGATTGAGTCTATCTCGCTGGGGTGGAGCCAGTAAGGCTTGAAGCCAAAGCTCCGTATAGCTATGGTCTGCTGGAGGCTGTAGTGCTTCGATTACAGCGGCCTCTCTGCTAGTATTTGCCGCCCAGCGTTCGATTGATTTCAAGATTTTCTCTCGGTCATCGAACGATGAAATTGCCTCCAGGTTGAGCTTTACCGCCGGTCTGGAATGCGATAAGAATGCGATTTCCGAGAATCGAGCTCGTGTTTTCGCTGTACGTTCTGTCATTTTTATTGCTGTCAATTCAGACCAGGTGATCTTTTGGCTTTCCCACCTTCTGTCGCCCAACCAACGAAATGTGCAAAATCCAATTGGGGTGAATTCAATATGGGTAGGTTGTTTCAGGATTAAGTAGCAAATTGTTGCTATGGCACCTATCGGCAGAGTTGCGGCAGAGGTTAGTAAAAGCTGATTGTAAAAGTGCCATACTCCTACTGGGACATTTGCTGCTGCTTGCGCTGCCGCTTCTTGACTCTCAAATAGTTCTTTAATAGCTGACCAGATTTCATTTCTAAAGAAGAACAATGGTGCGAATATCAGTAAGTTAGCCAAGAATGCTAGGGCTAGATTCTCTTGATTGTCTTCGCTATTGGATAACTTGTTTCTTTGCTCAAGCCAACGTTCGAGACCAATAAATGCTCGATAAGGAACAACTACTCTGACTAGATTCTGCTGTTGCCTTTCTGTGCCTAATTTGTCTTGATGTGTGGGTGATTGTTCTAGTGCAACAATTGCTCTTTTCCAGTACCAAATAAAGGGTACTGCTGCAAGACCCAAGAATAGAAGTGCTGCTGCGTTCTCTGGAGCACGACTTACTGCCTTTGGCGCTAGGTGTGTCTTGCGGTTTGTCTGCCAGAAAGTTAGAGAAGTACTAAAGTAATAAAATACGAAAATTGTCGTCAAGGCTGCGACGCATAAATGGAAATTTGTGTGAATGATATTGTATTGGTAGTTGCAGGCTGCAAATAGAATTAGCCAGTTGCAGGAATATATGAGGAGCAGAAGTTTTTGTCTGCGAGAGGCTTTCTCATAGTCGTTTGGGGCAAGCTTTGTATGTTTGAGTAGTTGTTCTTGGCTTATTGAGAGCCAGGCGATATGAACTAGAAGTAGCGCAAGACCCCCCATCAAAACTGTTATCTGAACCGCTATAGGCAATGCTGAGGCTGGTTGAAGCGCAGACATCGATAGATCGAGATACAGTAGCGTAATAATTGCAGTAAAAGAGCCCAGTAAAACGCTCGGTAGTGGTGGTAGAGTGCCATCTGCCGCTACCGTTTCATTGGCATATTGTTGTTTTGATGTGACATATGGAGTGCTCGAGGTCTCTTCTGGCATAGAAGCTCCGTGCGCGCCCAATCTCTGGCTCAGATACTCTCAAACATAGCAGCATTCCCGTTTTGCGCTTTTGTCAAACCGTTGCTGCGTTTGCTACCGTAGAGCCCATTGCTCAGGTTGAGTCTCAATTTGCTGAAGGCAAATTATTAGGTCATTGGTTGCGGACTTGTAATTTTTGAAAGCAGTTTCAAAATATTTGGCTTAGCGTGGGAAAAACCACAGTTTCAAGTCTCAAGCTTTGAGTTAATCTGCTATGGTGAATAAAGATAGACTGCAGAGGGTTCGTTTTAATCTCTCAACTTAAGAGCTGCAGGGGCAGAAGCGAACAAATCAGTCACTAGTTGACTGAGAGGGGGCATTGATGAAACCGTCAATCTTGCAACGGTCATTCTGGCAAGAACTGTGGGACACCGTAAGCTCGTGGCTGCTTGGGCCTGAAGCTCGACCAGTGGTGATTCCAATCAAAGTTAATGAGCGCGATAGTCATGCTCGCCGCAATAGGCGCTAACTACAGACCTTATTTCACTCTATTTGGCTGCTAGCTTGTGGCTACGCAGGTAGCGTGCTGCTCCATCGGAAAGCAAATCTCGATGCATGCGCCAGCTGTCGTCAAAGAACGATTGGGCTATATTCTTATCGAGCATGTGGGTGTGCAGCAAATTCAGGGCGTCATTTTCCTCGGCTGGACCTTCGCTGTAGACGATTTTGTCGCCCTCACGTTTTACCCCTAAGACTTTGCAGAAATATTGAAAGGAAGCGTTCTGCTCTCTGGGCATATGACCGCCAACAATCACTACTTTGAGATTGTTCCAGGCTGGGCCTAAGTCAACTTTCCACTGTGCCACTTTTTCGTCTTGTTTTTCTAGCTGGGCACTGATTGCCTCATAGGCGTTTTCGAGAATTTCGGGGCGTAGGGCCTCAACAAAGCTATTTAGACTTTTGCTTGAGACCTGGCCGGCCGCCAAAATTGAGTCAACGAAGTTCATACTCTTATCAATGATGACGTTCTGGCGCGCCATGGTGGCTGCTGGATAGTGTTGACTGGGCAGTTCCGGCCGGGCTTTGGCAGTTAGTTCTTTAAGTTCGGCCAGATCGGCTTTGACTTTGGCGCTCAAGGGCTTATCTGTATTGTCTTGCAGCAAACTAAAGATGGCCAGGGGGATGTGGTCAATCACTTTTAGAGCAGTGTATGAGGCGGGAATGAACGCAATCTGGTCCCGCTTATCTCCGAAGATTAGCTGCATATGGTCGCCGTAGCAGATTATTACGGGAGTGCTCTGCGTGCTCAGTACTTTTGCTTTGGCTTCACCATAAAGTAGGCGAAACTTTTCGTTGAGCTTGGTTAGTGCCGTCATCTCTGGGGCTTGGGCCTGTTCTTTTGCCGCTGTGGCTTCTTTGGCCGCTAAAGGCTGGGCCCAGAGCAAAATAAGCGCAGTCAGGCCGCTGGCCAGTGTCGATTGGAAATGAGTCAAAGTATCCTCCGCCCGGGTTAAGTCGGCGCTAGCCTTTCGTTTGCAGCCAATATTGTCTCATTTTTGGGGTGACTTGACGATACTAGACGACTGGTCTATTATTGTCGTATGGCCTTCCGATGAGAAAGTGGTTTCAGGAACAACGGTTTAACTGGCTCCCCCTTTCAAAACAAATAGGAAGACTGAAGCGGAAAACTGAATATTGTGTAGGAAATGTATGTGACACCATTGCTGGTGTCATAGGCGGCAGCTTGCCGCAAAATAGGAGCAAAGTGATGTATAGCAATTTTATCAATCACTATTATTTATCGAATGTGCATCATGCAGCGGCACTTGCGCAAACAAGGCAGCATCTAACTAATGTCTTTTTGGGCAAGAGAGGCAGCGTTGATTCTTCTGATGAGAGCGAAATTGAGAATGCCACCCTTGTGGAACTAGATCGCGTTTGGCTTCGTCAGTTGAGTACGACAGTGAAGTCGAAAGATGATTTGAAATAACCTATTTATCGAAGTGGAATAAATGATCATGGCTAAAGTAGTACAAAAAGAAGGAACCAAGCAGGAATTGCTTGAAGCTGGCACCAAGTTGATGCTAGAGAAAGGCTACAGCAACTGCGGTTTGCAAGAAGTTTTAGAGTCGGTTGGTGTGCCGAAGGGTAGCTTCTACTATTACTTTGATAGCAAAGAAGAATTTGCTTTGCAGATCATTCGTCATTTTGATCAAGGGTATACCGATCGCATTCTCTCTTGTCTTAGAGATGAGTCGTTGTCACCTTTGGGGCGGCTCAAATTATATTGTCAGAAGAACAAACAGAATATTGAAGAGCGTAAATGTACTCGAGGTTGTCTGATCGGCAATCTCAGTCAGGAGATGGCTAGCCAAAGCGAAGTATTGCGCGAAGAGTTAGAGAAAGTATTTCAACGATGGACTGATGTTTTTGCCGCTTGCATTGAAGCAGGGCAGAAGTCTGGAGAAATTCGTCGCGATTTTGATGCCTTGCCTCTGGCTGATTTCTTTCTCAGCGGCTGGGAGGGTGCTGTGCTTCGGGCAAAGTCTACCCGTAGCAGTAAGCCAATAGACAACTTTATGGAGTTGACCTTCGCCTTCATGACCGTTTGAGCTTAAGAGTTTTACTTGTTACTTGCGCCTTTGAGCGCCAATCGAAAAAATGGAGAAAATCATGTCAGCAACAGAAACAGAAAAAAAAGACGAACTCAAGGTAAAAGTCGAGGGCACCACATGCTCATCCAAGACGGCTGAAGAGAAAGCTGCCGAAGCAAAAGCAAATACTTGCTCAACCGAGGCAGCAGCAAAGCCGAAAGAAGAGAAGAAAGGCTCTTGTTGTGGTTAGAGCCCGAAATTGACCTTGAATTGAGAAAATATGAAAAGAGGCAGCACAATGAGGCTGTCTCTTTTTTTTTAGATAAAGCGTTCTTTTGCAAGGAGAATGCAAGGAATTAGTTGATTTCTGACAAAATTTGGGAATGTCAAGAATGGAATTGCAGTAGATTGAACGGTTTATACTGGACCCTTCTGTCCAGTAGGGTGTCACCAAGCTTATATGGTTAGAGAATGGAAAAAATCGCAAAAATTGCCGTGAAGGCTCCAACTCGTGATGCTGAGGCTACTCGTAATAGCATTCTTGATGCTGCGGAACAAGAGTTTGCCAAAGTTGGCCTTTGGGGTGCGCGAACCGAATCAATTGCAGCACGCACTGGCGTCACCAAAGCCATGATTCACTATTATTTTGAGAACAAAGAGAACCTTTACCGGGCGGTGATGGAGCGTTTGATCACGCGTCGCGGTGCTGAAATGGAGTCTCTTCATGTCGCCGATCTTTCGCCTCGTGAAGCGGTCTCGACAGTTATGCGCAATGTCTTGATGTACGCCGCTGAGCATCCTAATGTGGCCAGTCTCATTGTTTTA
>CALRJJ020000201.1:0-8079 GCA_943367505.1 Flavobacterium psychrophilum
CTTGACCTGCTCTACTGCATTCTTTCTGAATGTCCATGAATACTCGGGCTTAGTCTTTTTCTTTCCTGTCATTTTCGTTCTCCTTTTGACATTTTGTCACCAGGAGCATTTTTTTCCAACCAACTGTCTACTGAACGGGGGTCATCCCATTATCAAAGACTAGAACACCGTATGCTACTACAAGATAAAGACATCTCAGAACTGCGAATATTATCAGTTTCCGAAATCGAAAATCTAGGTGCTCTTCAGCGAGCCAAATACGATTCACTAGGAATCTTACGGAAATGGCCTCAAGATAGGAGATGGGGAATGGAACCTCTAAAAAATTTCCTGCATGCGAACTTCAAAGACAGAGGTAATTTCGCCTTTACCGATGCACTCTATTCAAGAGCTTACAAGCTCTCACAATACACTCTATTTCCCGAAGAAAATCACGATCTTTGAATATTCGAAATGAGGCGATCCGAACTAATCTTGCTCCAAACAAACCTGATTTTCAAAATTAACTCATTGAAGTTTTTGGATTCTCTCTCAGAATTTTATGACTGGCCTCAGCATTCCTTCGCAGGTTTTCTAATGGAAACGGCGTAACTTTCTCAATTTCACAAAAGCCACCCAATAGGGCTATGTATTTATGGGTAGCCTTTGAGAAACACATTCTCGCCAATTGAAGACTTTGAGTTGCTGTCAGCATGTCAAAATCATTCTTCACACCAAGGCCATTGCCCTCAGACATTACTTGACTAAATGCAATCGGTAAAGTATGAGTCTCTGAGGAAAGTTTTTCATACAGCCTTCGCAATACTTTCACATCCCCTTGTGCACGGTCTACGATCTCGTCCTGTGACAAAATTAGATGATCCTTTCCCTTTAAAAGCTTGTTTCGTTGTTTCTCTGTCAACGTTTGGAAATAAGAATTCTCTTTTAATTGGAGAACAATATTGCCTATCTCAGCCTGTAACCGGGCTCGACAATCAGACATTTCCGAATCATTTGGTAGGTGTTGAATGCCTTGCAGCCGCGCGTTCATATCGTGTAAATACATCAAATTGATACGCGCTTGCCACTCAATTGGCTCGACGTCCTCAAAACAAAAATATTCAAGACTCAGGTAGATCTCATAAATTGTCCTTGCCAAAGTAGCTATTGAACACGCATCCCACTGGACAGGAACAGGATTTAGTTTGCTGTCTGGCGAGACGAGCAATAGACTTACGCCGACCATAATCATCCGAGCATAAAGAATCTTGCACCACAACTGTCTATCGAAATCGATTTGAACATCCCTTCCAAGTTCTGAAATGGCCAGCACAATTTCCATAACCAAAGAGAAATTGCCGAGACTTTCGAAGTAGCCTTTTTCTATACTTTCCGAGGTCATATCATTCTCTGTAATCAATACCCACCTCCATTTGGCCGAAATTCAAACACAGCACTTAAATGCATTCGGCACGGATGCATCGGTCAGCGACTACCAACTGCGCCGATTCCAATTACTCACCTCTTCAACTTGCGGCCGTCCCCACACATCAAGAGCGACTCGCTCAGGCGCATAGCCGATCATACCTGAGATGAAAACTGTATCGTCACGAACCGGGTGAGGGAATACTAAAGCTGGACTTCCATTCAATTGTTCAACTACAGCGCGAAGCTGCGCAATATTCGCGCTATCATTGCCTTCCGTATCTCGCAGCATAATCTTTTGGTCGGATCTAATGTAAATCACGAATGACTCGAATCGCCCCGATGTCTCGGTGCTGGGCTGACTGCTCAATGATGAATAGACATTGTGCAGTATACGGGTGGCCCACTTATCCCAAGTCACAATTCTGCTTTCAGGCTGTATGTCAGCCCAGTAATGAAAACTAACCAATGACTCTGTCATTCCATTCACGGCCATGGGTGTCACTGACAGCTGCCAGACGCGCGGCGGGGCAAAAACTACCGGTGCCGGCGCAGAAGAAGGCGGAATTTCTCTTCCCGGCACATAGCTTTGGTTCAATTGTCCTGATGGGGGCAATGAAAGACTCGAACGCCCTCGCGGTAAGGGGCTGGGCTCCGGTAAACCTTGAAATGGCTCCGGAATTGGGTTCGCGCCAGTATCTACAGGGCGGCGGAAGGAACTAAGTCGCGTTCGTTGACCGGTTGCCGTCGAAAGCCTCGATCTTTTCTGTGACTTAAAAGATGACGGAAGAATAATTACAGATGCACTTGCATGTGATGCTCGGCTCTTCGTCCTGGCGGTATGCACCTTCGTAACGCGGGCGCCTGTAATCACTCCGCAAGGATTGCCACCAGAATTGCAGTGCCCACAATGTTCACACGTACGGCAGGCATGACAGGGATTATCACCATAGCAAGTGCTCGCTAAAGCAGGGCTTGCACAGAGAAACAACAATGCTATAGCTAGAAGTATCATCCACCGGTTATACCCAGCGAGCTATTTGTCCCCTGCTATAATCAACAGGCGCTCTGGAGCCGACATTTCGCTAGACCAAGGCAAAAAAAACATGTCACTACTTCGAAATCTTTGGGGCCTCTGACGTTTCAGCTGAGACTAAGCGGCAATCAAGCAGAACGGTCGTTGATCACGAGCTCTTTACATTTTGGAGAGCCAATGAGCGAGACCAAGCTAGCCGAAACGGGCATAAATAGCTAGAAGACCTAAAGACAGGAGCTGTAAGCAGAAAATATTTCGTGGTCAAAGCGCGGTAATGACTAAGAAGAACAATCTTGAACGAAGAAATCGGCAAATGCGTACTCGCACTGGCCTGACTCTTGTCGAGATTCTCGTGTCACTCGTCATTGGCTCAATAGTTAGCCTAGCCATGACTGACCTCTTCGCAAAAGTCCTTAGAGTTTCAAACACCACACAGAATGAGGTGTGCGCTAACGCAATTGCTAGCGAGCTAATGGAAAACGTAAAGCAAGCTCGATACGATTACCTCAACGCAAATCAAGGAAATTTCATCCTAACAGTCAATAAAGAACCTTCAACTCCCAATACATTAAGCGTAAGAGACGAGCCACTCTTACTTGACCTTGTTAACAAAACATGGAATCCGAGCACCTTACGAGGGAAGTTCAATGGAACAGTAACGCTGAGAATAGAACCGATGAGTTCTTTGGTTGATGCGCTCAAGGTAACAGCCACAGTTATGTGGACTGATACAGAAAAGACAGGAACCAGCAGCAATCTAGTGGGTAGGACAATCAAAACATCGACTGTTGTGACAAAAAGCGGAAGCAACTATTACAACCTATGAATCATCTCAAAACAAAGCGGTCAAAGAAAGGCACCTCCCTCACGGAGTTGTTGATGTCCGTGGTTTTGCTCGGCTTCTCGATGGCAATTGTCGGCGAACTAGCAATTGTAAGTACCATGGGCACAATAAGAACAACAAACAAGTCCGATGGTCTATCGGCAGCTCGTTCAGCCATTGACAGAATCAGCACCGACATTCGACATGCGCGATGCATTGGAGACTACTATGGCACCGCGCTTGAAAGACTCACCTTCCCATCGAGTACCAACCCACTCTATTCAAAAACGGCCCCAACCGATGGATGGCCAGCTGCGCCGTGGCAAGCGCCCCCAATGATCATGAGCGAGAGTTGCCTCGTTCTGCAGATACCAGTGTTATTTTTGGACCCGACGAACGATCCAACAAATTTTTTATACAACCCGCTAGCAGCCGAGAACCCACGAAACGGTTTTCCAATAATGCTTCCAAAGAATGTTTCGGGAGCGCAGAGTGATTTAGAAAACCTAGATACTGTCGTTTATCAGGTAATTCCAGATCCAGCCAGAACTGGAGAGTTTCAGCTCCAAGTTGCACGCTTCCCTGGTGGAAAAATAAACGGTCTAAACACCAGTTATAAGAGTGCGATAAACCCTCCGCAGACTATTCTAAAAGGTCTAATTGGGCCAAAGACCAATGGAGCAACTGCAACTGACCTACCCAAAGTTTTCTCTTACCTCGGCAGAGCACCGATCGGAAGCCCCGCCGACAGCAGTATGATGAGCAAGAAGACACTTAGTCCTTCAACCTTACCTACAATTCTGGGCGTCGGTATAGATTTAGAGATCAAAAAAGCCGGAGCGACAACAACTGACGGTGACGGTAAAGATCCTCAATATTTGGGCATTCACAGGGAAGCCTTCATGCGCAGCAACCGAAATCTCATTCTAAATAATTTTGGACCATAACAATTATGACTAGTCATCACAATGCTCAAAAAAAGAAGAAGCCACGGCGCGGGCGCCAAGCATTTGCACTGGTAACCATCACTATCATCGGCTTTTTCGCAATCGCGATGATGATGGCTTTATTTCCACTAATCCTAAATGCCATCAGGAATGAGGGAACAAACCGTAGCATAAGTGAATTAAGAGATGCTGCGGAGGTTGGCATAGACTACGCCACCAAGAGCTTAAACGATGCGATTCTAAACGGCACAATCAGCTCAATCGAGCCTCTTTCAGGTTCACCGTACAAGGTAACGGCGGTACCGTCAATCCTATTCCCCGACCTACCTGGTGTTACGGTAAATGTGAAAGTTAGAAGATTGACACCGTTAGAGTACTCAGATTTTCAGACCTACTCGTCACTTTACTCACCGCAGCTAGATCCAAGCAACAATTCGACAGCAGGAAAAACATACTCTAGTTCACTAAAAACTACGACAGTAAGCAACGACTATTGGAGAATCATAGAATGCACAGCGTCTCGCGGCCCATTCAGCCGTAGTATCAGAGCCATACTAGAGCCTCGGTTTGAAGCACCGCCTTTTGGAACCACCACGGGTCCAAACGACTCCTCATTTTTCAAAAATAGTTTTTTTGGTGGTTCTGGAATTTCCACAAGCCCTTCAGCAGGAACACCCCTAACCATATCGGCACAAAGCCAAACAGCGAACTTGTCATCCTTTGACCTAAACTTGACTTCAAATGTCCGAGCGGACATTGGCGGTAATACAGACGTATTTGGCAACGTTAAAGTAAGCAACATCACCACAGGTGCAACACAATATGCTTCTGGAACCGGACCGGGCCCCACCTCAGTCCTCACGGATCCAAGCATACACGGAAGACTGATCACCAATAGCGGTACCACTGGCTATTCTGATTCTCAGTCACCTTTGCCGTCAGGTACGGACACAGTTAGAGCCGACGCCGAGTTAAACCCAACTGTAAATCCTTCCACTGGTCCGACCCAAACGAGAACAGGCGTAAACCAGAGCCAACCGATGGATTCGGGCAACGGCAGTGCAGGTTCCGCGGTTACAGTAGCACCTGTGATTCTAGACAGTACAGCCTCAAACCTACCGGACCTAACAGCACTTTCAACTCAAGGTAGTTCGCTGTCCGCTGGTTCATATAAAACATCATCCTTTCAGGCGGATGCTACAAACTTGTCGCAGTCTCTATCGACAAGCGGACAGGTACGTGTATTCGTGGAGGACGGCTCTTTCTCTGGCGATGCAGTTTCGATCTCGTCATCACTCTTCAACAGTCCATCGAACGCCACAGACTTACAGATTTTCTATTCGGGAAATAGACCAATCAATATTACCCTGGATAACAGACCATTTAATGGTGTTGTCTATGCACCTAATTCGAGGATAAGTATCTCAGGCAAAGGTGATTTCAATGGCGCAATTGTGGGCGACAAAGTGTCTCTGTCAAACAATGGCACCGTCACCATAAGAAATGATCTTCAAGATCCTGCAACAGCGAAAACATACAATCTTTCCTACAAGTCAATGAACAATCCAGGTAATCCAGATGAACCTCCTATTCAAGGCTATAAGACGGTTACCTGGCAAGAAACTACGAGAAGACTGGTAGAGTAGTAAGCTTCAATATCAAAGGACGTTATAGCTAGCCTTCAGGCTACAAACGAACGCCTAGTTGTTCCAGTGCAAGCTTCGCACGCGACCTTATCTCACCACTAGGGCTTTCAGTGTAGACACGTGTCCAGAGCGAGATCAAGCGCTCCTTTGCCCTTGTTCGAATCAACGGAGCTTTCTCCGTTCTATAAATTGCGTCCCAAGTATTTATTTCTTTAATCGAAGATGGAATTCGTGCTGCTAAAATTCCAGCTTGGCGAGCGAGCCAGCGTGGAGCATCTGGGAACTTAGATGCGGCCTGATAATACTTTGCTGCACCCACCTCATCATGGGCAAACAGATACAAATTAACGCCGGCGATATAAGGTAAATACCAATTATTTTGATTTGCGCGTATACCACGCTTGATGATTTCATTCGCCCTTAAGGGACGCTTCTGCTCAGCGCCAACAGTAAAAGCACAAAACCAATATGGCTGAACAAATCTCGGATCTAAGCCAGTTACAAGATCTAAGTACTTGTCTGCCATAGCGTAGTGGTCAATCGTTCGAGCACTGTCATCACCCACGTAGTTCACAAACGCTAACCAATAGAAGTCTGCAAGAAGCTGGTCATAACCTAGTGCAACCCAGCGAACTGTCTGAGCGGACGGAATGAAAGTATGAACTTGGCCACCATGTAGTCGCTTCAGCGAAGACGCTACACCAGCATGAAGCCAGACAGTAAGCGGCACAAGACAAACTAACAAAGTATAGAGAAAAGTGTTTTGCTTTCTAGCAGTCACGCTTTACTCACCAGATGCTGCTTAATACCAAAGTTGATTTTGGAAGTGTGCCATCAATCGCCTTACCACTACCAGTGGTGCCAAGCAAAGCGTAGCTTCTGTGATTATTGAGCGGTATATAAACCACCTGACCTGGGGCTGCGCCCGTACTTTCCGGAGGAAGTGAACGCACCGCAGTTGGGGTAGAGATATAGCCAACCATCACAGGAAACTCAGGCTTCTTGCTGTAGGGGTTCAATGGCCCCTGAGAAGCTGGCGTCTTACCATCAGCTTCGCCGCCAGGATAGTAGCTCTTAAGAGCATCGTCAATTTCAGCCGGATACGTGTTGTTATGATCGGCAGCATAAGTCTCAAGAGCTACTTGAGCGATATGCATTGATGTCCGAGTAATCTGTTCGTTAGCTTTCTCTTCAGCACTAGTCACTCTAGGCACAAACATGCCTATCAACATTGCTGAAAAGAACAGTACGAGACCTACTTCTACAGGCGTCCAAACGTGCTTTTGTTTTACAACTTGGGCAGAATTGCTTGTCACGATTTCCTATTGGTTAGAAAGTACAAGAGTTGTGTCCTTCGCTGTACCGCCTAATGCTGTTCCAGACTTACCAGCACCGAGCACTGCGTAAGAGGTAACACCACCAGAGGTATTTACTATCGCGCTGTACCCTATCTGCCCAGCAGTGCCGACGGTAGTCGAAGATGGCTTTTGACCACGGGCAGCTGCAGGCGACACGACTGAAGGCCCAGTGATTGGAAACTCAGCAATGTTTGTAAACGGATTTACAGGACCGGATGAAGCCTTGGTGACCCCATCACTGCTTCCGCCGGGGAAGTAACTCAGGTAGCGATCTTCGCTGGCAGTAGGCGGGTAGGTACCGCCAGTGTCTGTGGCGTAAGCTTCAGCGGCAATCTGCGTTGTACGCATATTCCCCTTAACGCTCGCTTCTCGGGCCTTATCCTGCGCGCCGATGAAGTTCGGTAGCGCGATGGCGGCGAGAATACCGATAATAATTACGACTACAAGCAGCTCAATCAGGGTGAATCCACGCTCTGATCGCATTTTTCTCAGAGTTTTTAGATGCCGCTGCATTGGTCGTCTTTTTACAGCTAATTTTGTCACTGACATAATTCCATCACCCTCAAAAGAAAAAAGATGCCCCTACATACTAAGTGTACTCACACCAATACCTCTTTTCCATGCCCAAACTCGGGCCCGTTCTAACGCTTTTCGCCCCAGCCGCTGGCGGATTATCCGCTCGGCCATGTCCTTTTATCTAAATCACTCCAAATTGAAAGCCGCCGAGGTTATTACCCCAGCGGCTTAACAAAAGTTCATCAACATTGCTGCCGACATTCTCCAATGAGACACCGTCCGGTATCAGGGCTCTAATTAGTTTTCTAATTAGGCCTGACCCTTTCGACTGATCTCTTTATACGGTAAC
>CALRJJ020000202.1:0-8078 GCA_943367505.1 Flavobacterium psychrophilum
GATTGCGGACGTTCTGGTCAGAGTCGGCAATCATCACTATTTTATTTGGAGTTTCCATTTAACCTAAAAAAAGACCTTGGCTTCGCCATGTTTCTATGCTCGCGGACTATAGCAGACGGGGGCTTCCGGCGAAAGTTCCCCGTTTCCCCTTAAATATCAAGAGATGATCGGCAAGTCTGTCCAAAAAAACTGGGGGCTGTGTAGATACTTTCGTGCAAGCAATCTCACAAAAGGAAGCGCTAGATGGCAGTATCTAATTCAACTGAGCTTGAAATCGAACGTAAACCTAGTACTGAGCGCTCTAATGAACGCAACGGTATTAATCTCCTTGGAATTAGCTTTGATTTTATGCCTGGTCGAGGTCTAGATAGGACTACCAACACCGATGCCACACCCAAGAAGATTGAGTGGGAGAGTGATGTTAGCGGCGCTTTGACCAAAGCTCAAAGAGAGCACAAACCCTTAGTCGTTGTATTCAAGGAAGACCGCTGTGGTTGGTGCAAACTCTTCTCTGACGAATTGCAGAAACCCGAAGTGGGCGCAATCGCTAAGGACGCTGTCTATCTGCAAGTAACTCCTTCTACCAATTCTGAAGCGAAGCAGTTGGCTAATTTGGTAAAAGTTGAGGGCTATCCTACTGTTTCAGTACTTTCAGTAGAAGGCGGAGTAATTAGCCCGATATCCAAAGTGGCTGGCTTTATGGACAGCAATAAATTTATCAATCATATGCGCGTTGCTTTCGCTGCAGCTCGTAGCAAGAATCAGACTGTTTAACTATAATTGCCACTGTCAATTTTGGAGTGGCAATGGAAGTCAAATGTGATTCGGATCAGATCGCTGCATACATAAACGCTCTGCGGAGCGAATACGAAGCCAATCTGAAAAAGTTCGTTGATTTGCCCAGTGTGAGCATGGAGCCCGAACGGGCTGAGACGATGCTAGCTACGGCGGAAATGGCTATCGATTTGCTGCAGTCACAAGGGGCCACCGCTAGGCTGGTTAAAACTGCCGGACAGCCAGTGGTAATTGGCGAATTTCACAGCGGCGCTGCTTGCCCCACAGTTACGGTCTACAATCACATAGATGTGCAGCCGGCGGACCCATCCGAATGGCTCACCTCACCTTTTGATATGCAGATAGATGATGGCGTCTACCGTGGACGCGGCACTACTGATGATAAAGGGCCAGCTCTGGCAGTCTTGTATGCAGCCTCGTATGTGCACAAGCAGGGCGTGCCTATCAATATTAAGTTCATATGGGAATTGGAAGAAGAAATTGGCAGCCCCTCATTTGAGGGCTTCTTGCAAGATAATATCTCTGATTTGAAGACCGATTCGGTGGTGATCTCTGATACCATCTGGGTTTCGCGCGAAAGGCCTGCCATACCTTACGGCTTAAGAGGTTTGCAATGCTGCTTGCTTAAGCTCAAGACCGGCGTCAAAGATGTACATTCAGGTACAACTGGCGGCCTGGCTCGCAATCCTATCGCTGAGCTCGACTTCTTGATCTCCAAATGTTTTGACGCTAAAACTGGAGAAGTTAAGATTCCTGGTTTCCTTGATGATGTGCGACCAATAGATAGCGCCGAGTTAGAAAATTTTGTGGCCTCTGGTTTTAATGTTGCCAATTTCAAGAAAGCTCATGAATTGCACTCTACTCGCACTGATGACGCTTCTGAAGCCAGCGCCCGCATCTGGGCCACTCCTACTTTTGAAGTGCATGGTATCACTGGCGGTTACTCTGGGCCGGGTGTGAAGACCATAGTGCCGCATCAGGCTGAGGCTAAAGTTAGTATGCGGCTTGTGCCTAATCAAGATCCGGCCAAAGTATTGGCTATGCTGAAGAAATTCGTAGCAGAGCATGACCCAGATGTTGAGGTTGTGGCGGAAGGTTCGCTCAAACCATTTCTTGGTGAATTTACCGGACCATTTGCCCAGGCGGCCAAAGAGGCAATGAAGGCTGGTTTTGGCAAGGAGGCGGCCTTCACCCGTGAAGGTGGCTCGATTGGTGCGGTTGTGAGCATGCAGGAAATATTGAAAGTGCCATTGGTATTTCTAGGGCTTTCACTACCCGAGCACGGCTACCATGCCATCAACGAAAACTTTGACTGGCAGCAGGCCAGCGGTGGTATGCGCATGCTTATAGACTATTTTGAGAGGCTGGCCAAAATTCGGTAATGATTTAGATTTAGTCTAGCTTGATGCTGGTCAACCACTATTCATTACCCTGACAAAATTGTCGTATGAAGCTCTCAATTTAATAGTAGATTTATCACCCTTGCCTAAATATTTTTCGTCTAGTTTCAATAGTCGGGCAGTGTCCGAAGCCATTTTGGGCATAAGTACGGTCTTCATTTTATTTATAGAGTACGGAGTTCTTTGAGGATACTTCGCTTGGAAGTCTCTAAAAAGAATGTTGTGATTGCAGGCCATAACCATGCTTAAATCGTTAAGCAGACCTGGTGAGAGAGTCTTTTCTGTCTCTGCCTTTGTTAGAGCTGAGCGGAAGAATATATGTGCTTCCTTGGTGTTGCCCTCTTTTAAGCTATCAATCGAGGACTTCATATCTTTTTGTATGGGGTCGGAGGATTCAGGGAATTTCACTCCCTTGATTAGCCTGTCTGTTTTATCGTTTAGAGCCTGATTCTGTGCTTGGACATTATTAGCGCTAAAAAGTATTATCGCTATTGCTGATAATGTTAGTTTGAGTCTCATAAATTCTCGCTAGTCAGTTCCGCTACTCTCGTATTTGTTCCACAGACTGCAGATAACTTGCAAACTATTAATCTCACCAGCTGAAAAATTTTCTCCTTTGCTAATTTCTGGAGAGACAAGGCTCTTTTGCAAATCAGTGATTGTAAAGCCACCGATTTCTCTTGCCACTAGACAAGCGTATAACAAAGCACCGTCCGGGCCAGGATGATGATTGTCGGGGTCGTACAGCCCTAGTTGGGGCTGATTGTTTTGACAGAAGAAAACAAAGTCGCCGATTGGTAAAGTTTGCAATTTAAGCTCTGCGTCAATCTTGTCAAAAAAATTCGCTATCCTACTTTTGTCTGCTGCACTATTTTTGTCACCCGGTATCTTGATGAGAATTAGCTTTGCTCGTTGTTGCTCAGCGATAGTTTTGAATTCTTCAAGCGATTCCTTTGCTTCTTGATAGTCGCCGTAAATGGCCCTTGTTCCCTCTTGCAAAACGATATAGTCCCACTTACTTTTCGCAAGCAAACTCATGGTTTTTCTGTCCCTCAGGTGTTCAGCTATTGTGAAGTTTGGACCCGTTGCACTAAAGACGCTGAAAGTTTGGTTGGGTCTAACGAGCTTAATGATCTTGCTGAACTTTTCAGGCGCGTCAAAGGTATAGGTGAGGCTGTTGCCGATAAACAGTACGCGTTTAGCTTTTGGGTCAATACTGTTTGTGTGAATCTGTATGGTTACTTTTCTGGGAAATAGAAAGAAAATCGCAGCTAGAAGAATAGCTCCAAATGCAACTAGATTGAAAATTCTACGAGGCAAAGGTGGGTGCTTATTTTTGTTCTTTTCTTGACCAATCTCGCCCACTTTTGAGTTTCTCAATTGATTTGTCTTGTTGTTGCTCTTGCTCGAGTTCGGTCATAATCTCTGAAAACAAGGCTGTCTGCGACTAACGCCTAACTCAATTGCTTCTTGTCTATTTTGCCAGCAGACGTGCGTGGTAGCGGATGATCGCAAGTATAGAATTCCCATTCCATTGGTCGCAATTCTCGTTTCAAATGCTGGGCACAATATTCGCGCATTTGTTGAACAAGCTTTTGGCGGTGTTCTTTCTTCTCTTCGCCTTCGCAGTTAAGGCTGTCTGACCATTGACCTGGTTGCAGCACTGTATGGGCTTTGACGATTTGTCCCAGCTTACTGTGGGGAACCCCAATCACCGCTACTTCTTTAATGAGGGCATTGGCGCGCAGTACGTCTTCAACTTCTGCGGGAAAGACTTTGTTGCCAGCAACAATAATTAGTTCTTTGGCCCGGCCTGAAATGTAGAGATAATCGTCTTTAAGGTAGCCGATATCGCCAGTAAAATAGCCACCGTCATGAATTACTGCATTGGTGGCATGGTCTTGGCCAATATAACCAAGCATAAGAGTGCTACCACAGATAACTATTTCGCCGGACTGACCTTCCGCTTGCTCAGTGCCATCAGAGCCTATTATTTTGACTTTAGCTGAGGGCACTAGTTTGCCAACGGATTGGTCGGGGCCGGTGAGATTGACAGCAATAATTTTTGATTCGGTAGAGCCGTAGCCATTGTTGAGGCGACGACCGAATACTTTATGAAAATCTTCTGCTAGAGAAGCGGGCATCGGTGCGCCACCGCATAATAGAACTTTGGCATTGCTTAAGTCGATGGCGCCCTTGGGTAAGGCTAGAAAAGCACCATATATGGTGGGAACACCAACCATGAATTCTGGTTTGAATTTGTTATTAGCAGCGACAATGCCTTCTATGGTCATTTCTGAAAAGACTACTGTGCTGCCATCAAGTAGAGCAATCAACATTACTTCAAGGCCCAGCACATGCGACACAGGCACTGGCAGAAGGACATTGAGATCTTTGTGAAAATCAGCCATGTCTCCCAGTTCGCTCAAGTTATTAATTAAGCTGCCTAGGTCGTGGAGGGCACCTTTAGGTGTGCCGGTTGTGCCTGATGTGAGAATCAATAGGGCTGGGTCAGCGAGGCTGGCAAAGTCACTGACGTGATCGGCCGAACGCACAGTCGCTTCGAATTTATGAATTTGAGCAATATCGCAGAGAGCAATTGTGGCGCCGCTATTGAGATTAGTCTCTAGGGCGGCGTAGTCTTTGATCAAGGCGGGAGCGACTAAAACGATTTTTGCTGAAATAGTAGGGGATTTCGCTACGTTGGCTAGCTCGCCTTCAGTTAGGCGAAAATCAACGGGCACAGCTATGGCCCCAAGACGCCAGGTTGCCAGTATAAAGGCGGCCAATTCTGGACAGTTAGGGGAGGTCATGAGAACTTTGTCGCCAGCGCTAACTTTAAAGCTTTTAAGTAGGCTCTCAGCTTGGCCAATCAATTGCTCTAGGGCTTTGTGGTCGATTTCCCTAATTTTGCCGCCAGTCAATACTTGTATCAGCGCGGGTTTTCCGCCATTGGCATGACCGCTCGCGGCCGAACCCGGCCTTAAAATGCGATCTAGCTTATCTTGGAGGTTAGAAGTAGCCTGCATAAATACCTCAGATACAACCTGCGAATGACGATTGTACTTTCTATTCTTACAAATTTGATCTTCTTTCCATTCTTCTGCCCGACAGCTATAGAATTGTTTGGTACTCAAAATTCGTTTGGTACTGAAAATAGGAATCTTTCGTGACTGACTTCTTAACTACTTGGCCTGAGCTTGATTACCAATCCCTATATGCCGTGCCCATTGGCGGTCAGGGTGAGCTGGGGCAGGTGATGTGGTTATTTATCTACCAGGGCGAAATGATTGTGGTTGATGCTGGAGCCAGCTATCCAGCTCGTGAGCTACCAGGCGTTGACCTCTTATTACCTAATACTTCGTTCTTAGAGGCCAATCAAGACAAGATTACGGCACTCTTGCTTACCAATGGTCATGAAGAGCATGCTGGGGCAATCATGTACCTCGCCCACCATGTTAGCCTGCCGCGAGTTATGGCTCCGCGCTTTGTAGCCGAGCTGATCAATCAAAATGTATACGATCTATATGGCACTAGCGAAGCGACTGAGTCTGCTAGTTTGCCTGCCATGGAAGTGGTAGATGTCAAAACCAAATATCAAGTAGGGCCATTTGAAGTTGAATGGATTGTCAGTAACAACGCTATCGCTGATGCTTGTGCCCTGCGCATTAGTTGCAATGCCGGTACTGTCATCTATACTTCGAGCTTCAAATTTGACCAGACACCAGTAGATGGAATATTGCTCGATGTTGGTCGCCTCGCCACCATTGGTGATGAGGGGGTCACCTTGCTAATTTCAGACTCGGCTAATGTTGAAGCTGGAGGCTACACACTTTCGGAGAAAGTGGTGGCTGAAGCTATGGAAAAAGTAGCAAAGACTGCTAGCGGTCGAATGATTGTGGTCATGCCTGGCACCAATACTCACCGCCTGCAAATTCTTTTTGATGCTGCGGCAAAGTCGAATCGCAAAGTCATTCTTTTAGGCGATACCCTTCACAAAATTGCAGTCAGTGCAGCCATTACAGGCAATCTCAATTTCGATAGAGCGATTGAAGGTTCTATCAATGCTTTGGCTGGTATGAATGAGCGAGAAGTGATGGTGATTGCCAGTTCCACCGAAGCCGATCCGATCAATGTTTTAGACGAAATGGCTTACGACAATCATCCTACCGTCACTCTAAAAGAGGGCGATACTATTGTTTTCTCTAGCGATGTCTTACCTGGCCGGGCCCGTCACATGGCTCATATTCTTGACCAGCTCTTGCTTAAGAATGTCAGTGTTGTCTGGGGGCAGCGAAAAGGAGTGCATGTCTCCAAGCATGCTTCGAAAGAAGAATTGAAGTTGATGCTCTCGGTTACCAATCCTCGCTATTTTGCTCCAGCAATTGGTGAAGGGCGGCATATCACCCAACATGGCGAAATGGCTACAGCTTTTGGTCTTGATGAAAGTGCAATTTTTACTTTGAGCAACGGTGATCTGCTTGAAGTTCGCAATGGCGTCGCTTGTGTCGCGGGCTCTGTAGCTTTTCAGCCGGTTCTATTTAACCGGGAACAAGGTGAGCGCGTTACGACGGCATCGGTGAACGAGCGTCGCGCTCTCAGTTTAGAGGGAGTGGTGACCATTGGTTTGACTGTCACCGCCGGCGGTGAAATAGTTACCGGCCCTACCGTTGAAGTTGGTGCTTCTGGTTTTCTGCGCTCAAGTGAGTGGGCGGCCATGCGCTTAGAACTTGATGGCATTGTCAGAGAAGCTGTCTCGCGTACGAAAAAAGATTCAAAGAATGATGATGTTACAGTTCAACTGCGCTCATCTGTGCGTGAAGCTGTTGTAAAAGCATTGCGTTCCAGGCTTTCAGCAAAGCCCACGGTGCAAGTCTTAGTGCATCAAGTCACTAGTTGATTTGATGCACTCTTTTGTTTAATGCAAGCGTTACCAACCGCCGGTAATTAGCATTGAGTTGGCATCGTTTAGCACCAGGGTAAGTCTATCGCCTGGATTGACCTTGATTTTTTCTTGCCAATAATAAGTCAGTCCGGGCGTCTTATGTTGGCCTGTGGCATACCATTCGCCTGGTTTAAGTGATACTACACCTTCCATGGCCGTGCCTTTATTGGCCGATTGAAGCGTAATCGGTGTTGGATCCAGACCCAGTCTCAGGGCTTCCATCTCTTCGTCTTTGTGGCTATCTTCGTACTCTTCGACGGCTTTAAGATAGCGAGCATTGCGTGCTTCTTCGATTTTGTTTATGCGCTCGACTTCAGGTTTGACATATTTCAGCATGTTGTCGGCCCAGCGGTAGAGCCCAGCTACTACTTTAGGTTCATCTCCACCGGCGCGTTTTTGGGCATTGCGATAGGCATAATGCCAACGCCAACCAATATCAGGATACGGCTTAGTGAGCGATTGCCTGCTGAGATAACCAGAGCTGATCAGCATTTGCTGGATTTGCTTGTCGTCTTCAGGCAGCGGTTGTACCGCCACCTTTACTTTTGGGGGCTTAGTTGAATAGGGGTAGAAGGTAATTTTATCGACGCGGTCTTTCATTTGCGGCACACTAATGCGCAGCTTTACCCAGCCTTTTGCCTGGGGATCAACACCGTCTGGCGGTAGAGCCTCAACTGTACTGCCTGTTTCGGTCTGATTTTGGGCGGCGCCAGCGTAGTTAGATAAGGTTGTGGCAATGGTTAAAGCAATAGATAGCGCCGCGAGGCTGCTACCAAGCTTTCGTAAGTCGCTTGATACCATGAGGCTCCTAGTCGAGTGGTTTGTAATCTTTGGGCAAGCCAAAGTTGTACATGCGCTCAAAAGCTTCTTTTAGTCCTTCTTCTCCACGCTTGGCGCGAGAGCCAGAAACTATTTCAACCAGTCGCTTCCAGCTTACT
>CALRJJ020000203.1:0-8075 GCA_943367505.1 Flavobacterium psychrophilum
AAATTCACGAGAGAGAAAAACAAAACTGTCAAGACTGAATTTTCTCGACTAATAAACAGCGGCAAGCCACTAAAGAGTATCTCTTATCAATTTAACGGTGCCCATAAATAGCATCAGTTTTTGCGCAGTGGTGGCAGATACGTTATCATTGCTAGGTAGCCAATTAGTGAGCCTATGAACAGACACGCCATCAACTTCAATCTCTCTAAAAGTCAAATGCGCCAAGCATCAACACTATTAATCGCATTAAGCCTATCGCTGACAGCTCAGTGGTCAATGGCACCATGCTCAGCTGAACAGGGCACTCCGGCAACGACTGACACCACAAATGACACCATAACGGGAAACAGCACTGGCGAAGTGCCTGCAGTGGCCACAAATAGCGACACCAGTGCGGACAGCACTACTGATATTCAGGGCGGCAGCATCAAGATTCCCTATAGAGTGCCGACAAACACAACGACAAACGCAACAACAAACACAGCAGCAACTGCAGCTTCAACAAACGCCGCTACAAGAGCGAGCGGAAGAATCAACACGCCCACAGAAACAACGGCATTGAAGTCCAGCGCCTCTGGCGACAGCTGGGATCAGCTTGAATCTAACGGTGAAAAGGCAGCATACAATTGCGAATACGGTGACGCCGAACGCTTTCTAAAAGAAGCAGTGGAAAAAGCCAGAAATTTTCCCGCTGGCGATCTTCGTCTGGCGAAGAGCTCTGGTGAGCTAGGTCGCCTCCTTGCTATCCGCGGGCGTTTCAGTGAAGCAGAGCCACTCTTAGAAGAAGAGCTAGCCGTAAAGACAGTAGCAAGCGGAGCCGAAGACGAGCACTTAATTCCAGCGATGTCGTCCATGGTGCGCTTCTACCTGTTACACGGAACTGCAGCCAAAGCCAATCCTTTAGCAGAAAAGATACTTTCCTTTGTCGAAGGCAAGCTCAATGAAGCCAGAACCCAGGCGAAGGGTAAAGTGACACTGCAAGCAGGCCAACCACTTCAAGCCTGGGCTGGAGAGGCATCAGCGGTGATGCGCGATCCACTAATTGAATGGGCTATTGCTTGCGATGAAATTGGCAATATCTACGCCTCAAAAAATAGTTCTGCAGACAACACCGTAAGCGCCACCAAAGACAATGCATTGAATAGTGGTGTTACTAGTGGTGCTAACAGTGCTCAAACAAATGCCAAAGACACAACCGCTGAAAACCTGTCTCTAGCGGAACGCCTATTCACCGCCGCACTCAATGTCAAATCAACGGTTCTAGGAGCACATCACCTCTCTCTCGCCAACAGTTATGACAGCCTTGGTGTATTGGCCCTAACACGCAAAGACTATGAAGAAGCCGAAGCTAATCTAAAAGATGCCCTCGACATAACAGAACGTATTCAGCCACCAGAGAACTATCAAGTTTATGCACGTTTAGACAAACTGGGCAAATGCCTGCTGCAAGAAAACAAGCTCGCAGAGGCTGAGGCACTCTACCTGCGCGCCCAAGACTTCTGGAAAGCAGCACCCTCAAAAAACGGCAACGAAGCCAGAGCGGCCTTTGCCCTCGCCAACATTTACGCTCAAGAAAAGAAATATGCTGAAGCAGCACCACTTTTTGAAAAAGCTTTGAAGCTGGCAGAACAAAACAGCGGCCCTGACTCTGTTGCTCTAGTGCCTTACTTAGATAGATATGCCTATGTTCTCTATTATCTTGGTATGCGCGAACAAACCGATGAACTGCGGGCCCGCGCCCAGGCTATCACCGAGGGTAACACCAGCATAACCATGAGTAAAGACGCTAACGCTGCCGGCTTACAGCAATTTTAAATAAAGCTCCAAAACTGAGCGGTTTTGATAGCCTCCGGCAAGTGCTTTCTTCATATCGCCGTCAGCTAGCTGATTCAACTTCAATCGCCGATATGCTTCTGAACGAAGGCGATAGGTAGTATCTGACTCATATTGTTTACCATCCGCTGCTTCTTTCGCGATGGTAGCATCACACAAGGCTAACGCGTCCTGATACTTCTTGAGGAAAAGCAGCGACATGATTCGATCTTTGGCAACGATTGCTGCACCAGGCTCAAGCTTCTCGGCTCTATCGAGTAAATCAAGAGTCTGTTTCTCGTCACCCAATCGCGCCGCCACGAGTGTCCTCGTCTGCATGGCTCTTCGACTCTCTGGCTGAATTGCCAATGCTTTATCTGCCAACTTGGCAGCTTGCTCAAGGTCACCCATACAGAAATAACACGAAGCTTTATCGGCAAACCCAACAGCCGCATCAGGAAATTGAGTAATCAGTTGGTCCCCAACTTTAATAGCGCTAGCGATATCACCCTTTACAAGATCTATGGCTAAGACATACTCAGAAGCTCGCCAATATTTCTTGTCGAGACTGAGAACTTTTAGTGCATCATCATATGAATGTTCGCAGTCGCCCTTAGCAAGATACAACTTCGCCCTGGCCAAGTAAGCGCCGGGACTACTGCTATCAAGTTCAATTGCCTTATTAGCGTCTAGAAAGCCCTTCTCGAATTCACCAAGTTCAGCATAAGCCTCGGCCCGAGTGACATAATTATATTTGATTGCAGGGTCAAGCTTAATTGCCTCGCTAGCATCAGTCACAGCTTTTGCCGGTTCCCGTAAATTAAGCCTGGCATAAGCCCGACCGGCATAGACTCCAGATGAATTGTGCGCACTTGGATCTAAGAGCAAAGAGTTATCGAAAGAAGCAATCGCATCTCTATACTTGCCTTGGTCCGAATAGACATTTCCCAGTTCACGATGATACCAACCAGCTTTGCCATCAAGGCTAATCGCCTTTAGCAAATCGGCTTTAGCCAGATCCGCTTTCCCCAGTCTCAATTGAGCAACGCCACGGTAGGCTAGCAGGTTAGGATCATCTGGCTTCGACTTCAGTTCATTTTCACTGAGGGCAAGCAATTCACTATTCTTGCCTTGAGAAGCCAAAGCACTAACCTTGGAGGATATGTCATTCGAGCCAGCAAGGCTGCAACCACTGATGCTCCCAGTGCTGCAAAGCAAGAAACTTAGAGCGAAAAAGCAGTGAGCTCGACGAGGGTGTCTATTGATAGAGTCTCGAGCCATCACAATTCACCTATCATTGCCAACCGGCCGCTTACAATTTATTCTCTAGCCCGGAAAAGGCCAATGCTTGCACATTATTACACATTGCTCTAGAGCATCATTTAAAGGCGAAGCTACCATCTGCAAACGAAGTGCGAAATTCGCCAACGGGTGCAAACGAAAGAATGCACCTAAAGAACGCAACTAAAGAACCCATTTAAAGAACCCAACTAAAGAATACAAAAAACCATAAAGGCACCGAAAAGCACCAGCAGCAATGATCCCAGGGCTATAAGGCCCGACTGTTGTTTGCTAGACTCACCGATTTTTGAGGGCTGAGGTATTAACATTGCGAAAGCAATTACCAATCCTACAAGACCCGTCAAAAACATGTACCAGCCAACTTTACGCACAACACAGAGAACGCTCATTTTCACTCCCTACAACACTTTGCAGTATCCGTATTCCTGATCAAAATAAGTAGAATGTTCGCGCCTTAAGACTTCCCAAGAAAACACGTCCCAGACTCCAGTAGATTTTCTCTAAATAGTTAGTCATCTGTCTCTTGCCCCAAGGGCCTCAAAACCAGAAACGACTTCGAATAACTCTTCGTCAATATTGCTGTGCCGCAGACGATGGAAGCTACCGTTTAAATCTTCAAGTAAGTCATCGATATTCTTCTCAGCCCTCTGCATAGCCGCCAGCCGACTAGCATTCTCACTAGCAAGAGATTCCGCACAAGCGCGAAAGAGGGAGACAAATAAATAAGAACTGATTAGCGGACGCAGAGCAGTAGCTTTACCGCCAATGGCCTCCGGCACGGTCTTGGTCGGCCAGGTCAGAGAAATTAAGTTTTGACGCCAGGCTTCGTCGAGGGGGAGCAGTTGTTTAGCAACCGGTTCGTAAATAGCAGCGGCCAGCGGACGATTATAAAAGAGTTGCAAATTAGAAACCAAGGCATCAGACTGGCCAACCTGATTATCAACAAGTATCTGACCAACGAGCGGACTAATAGCTGCCACTGAATTAGGCACTGAATAAAGCCCAACATCGGCCAGCCCCAGATCAAGCAAACGATCTTTGACGCGCTCGCCAACAGCCCAGATCTTAACTGGTCTCTTTATCTCCAAAAACTGAGATAGATGGCTGACGGCAAATTCAGCCACTACGTCATTGAATTGTCCTACCAAGCCTTGATCAGAGCCAAAGACAATGGCATTAACTGGAGTATTGGTATAGCGAGGAGTTCTAACTGAAGAGGCCGCAAGTGGTGCACCGTCACGGGGAAGACAGGCGTGCAGACCCAGCTCAATTGTGCGGTAATAATCGGCCAAAGCTTCGACCGAGCGTTCATACTGACCAATGCTTGACGCAGTCAGAGCTTTCATGGTGCGCACAACTGACTGCAAATCGCTTGCACTCTTGATCTTGCGCCGCAGATTCTCAGTGGTATCACTCATGATTTAAAATCCGCTAAAGCCTGCCTGGCAATCTGCACTATTGCGGCTCTATCTTCAGGGCTCAAGTTTTTGGCATGAAGCAGCCTATCAATAACATCCGCGGGAATCTTGGCTGCAGACTCCTGAACTATCTTCTGAGCCTCAGTCATGCGAGCAACGGCAATTGGATCAAATAAACCGGCAATCAATGCCAGCAAAACAATAATCTGTTCGGCCACCGATAGTGGTGAAAACTCAGGCTGCTTCAGGCAAGAACGAATGCGCTGGCCATGCTCGATGATTTTGCGAGTGCTCGCATCAAGACTGGCACCAAAGCGGGCAAAGGTTTCTAGCTCCTCAAATTGAGCGTAGGCAAGCTTGAGATCGCTAGCAACAGCTCGATAAGCCGGTAGCTGCGCTTTGCCACCAACACGAGAAACAGACTTTCCCACATCAACGGCAGGCAGCATGCCTAACTCAAAAAGAGTAGGGGAAAGATAAATCTGGCCATCAGTAATTGAAATTAAATTGGTTGGAATATAGGCAGCAATGTCTTGGGCCTCGGTCTCAATAATAGGAAGCGCTGTCAATGAACCACCACCAAACTCCGGACACATTCTTGTTGCGCGCTCAAGCAAGCGCGAATGAATGTAGAAAATATCACCAGGAAAAGCTTCGCGACCAGGAGGTCGACGCAGGAGCAAAGAAAGCTCCCGGTACGAGCGAGCATGCTGGGTGAGGTCATCGTAGACAATTAGCACATCGCGTCCGGCATTCATAAAATACTCGGCAATGCTCGTGGCAGCGTAAGGAGCTATATAAGCCAAACCCGGTGGAGCGTCGCCTTCGGTGACCACAACAACGGTGTAGTCCATGGCTCCCTTCTCACGCATAATGGCAATGTTTCGGCCTACAGTCGAGGCCCTCTGACCAATAGCACAATAAATACAGATTACGTTCTGGCCGCGTTGGCTAATAATAGTATCGATAGCGATTGTACTTTTGCCGGTCTGGCGATCGCCTAAGATTAGCTCCCTCTGCCCGCGCCCGATAGGAATTAAGGCATCAATTACTTTCAGCCCGGTTTGCAAAGGCACCGTCACCGGTGAGCGGTCCATGATTGCTGCGGCAGGGCGTTCAATTGGCATGCGCTCGCTAGTGTGCTCTATCTCTTTGTCATCAAGGGCACGACCAAGCGGATCAATCACTCTACCCAATAAATAGTCGCCCACAGCCACATCCATCACTCGGCCAGTGCGCTCGACTCGATCACCAGCTTTCAAATGCCAATAGTCGCCGAGTAAAATCACTCCAATCTCAGATTCATCTATATTGAAGGCGATACCATAGACATTGCCGGGGAACTTCAGCAGCTCCTCGTAACCAACATTAGGCAGGCCATCAACTGTGGCTATACCAGTTAGAACTGAAGTCACCGTGCCGACTTCGCGCAGCAATAGTTGCGGCGCGAAATTCTCGCGACTAGTCGATAATGCTGCGAAAACTTGGTCCACAACACCATCTAAACTTTCAAGCATCCCCGCAGGCAAGGCGCTATTAGATGAAGCACCACTAGACGAAGCGTTAGTCTTCCGCTCATTAGCCATGAACAGCCTTCTCCATAGCCTTGAGATAGTCGCTAATGTTCCAGGCAATACTCTGGCCGTTGGCCATAAGTTCGATGCCACTGATAAGTTCTGGGGCAGTTTGGAAAGTAAGCTGGAGGTGCAGCGACAATGACTGATTGAGCGCTGCTTCAATGGCGGCGCGCTGCTCAGGCGAAAGCTCAAAGGCACTACGAACTGTAGCACTATAAGGAGAACTAGAAATTGGATTGGAAACGGAACCAGAGGTCGGTCCAGACGCGGAGCCAGAAACAGAACTAGAACCAGAAGTAAGACTGGCAAACAAAGTAGCCCTAGTGCTGCTGTCCATCTCAGATATACGACGAATAAAAGTGGCAGTGACCTGCTCTTCTAAACTTGCACTAGCAAGATCGCTCAAAGTCTTTCTGGCAATGGCGAAAACTTCCTGCTGAGTGCGGTGGCTAATCGACTGCTTCAAATTCTCAGCGTCAATAGCAAAACGCTCCTTGCTCTTTATCCTGAGTTGCTCGGCCGCCTGGCGCGCCTCCTCAAGCAGCTTCTCGCGCTCAGCTTTAGCATCATATTGGGCTTTGTTCATCAACTCCAAGCGCTGACGATCAAACTCATCATTCTTCTGTTGAAACTGATCGCGTTCTTTCAGTGCTTCGGCCCGCTTAGCATCAGCGTCGGCCAACTCCGCTGCCACTTTCTTCTCCCGCGCATCTATAGCATTCAAAATAGGCTTGTAGAGAAAGCGCTTCATCAACCAGACCAAAATCAGGAAGTTGACGGCTTGCGCACCGACTGTAAACCAATCAATCAGCATGGCCTACTTTCCTACACTGCTAGCGATGATGTGATTCCAGAACGGATTGGCAAAAATAAGAATCATCGAAACGACAAAGCAATAAATTGCCATCGACTCAATCATAGCCAAACCAACAAACAACGTTCGCGTAATAGTGGCCGAGGCATCGGGCTGTTGCGCCAGAGCAGTGAGTGCAGTGGAGACAGCCTTGCCTTCACTCAGTGCCGGCCCCATACAACCGAAGCTGGTTGTCAGTCCAGCAGTGACAATTGAGGCAATGGCAATGGCAGTGATGTTGTCCATATCTATCTTTCTTTCCTTCTTTCCTTTTTTCCTACTTTCCTACTTTCCTAAGTTCCTAATTTCCGTCTACTTTTGGTGATGAATTTTCTCTGGTGAGAGTAGCAGCAGCAATATAGACTCCGGCTAAAATGCTGAAAATATAGGCTTGCACCATACCTGTGAGCAGACCCAGCATAGTCATAAAGAGCGGGAAAATCAGCGGTGCGATAGTCAAAAGTATGGCAATAATCATTGTGCCACTCATCATGTTGCCAAACAGCCTTACAGCAAGAGCCAGAGTGCGCGACACTTCGCTAATGATGTTAAAGGGCAACATAATTGCTGTGGGCTCTAAGTAAGACTTGAGATAGCGACCAAGCCCCTGCTCTTCGATGCCAAAGAAGGGCACCGCAATAAAGACACTGAGGGCCAAGGCTAGAGTGGTCGATAGCGATCCAGTCGGCGGTTCGTAAACCGGAATAATGGTGGCAAGTGCCGCCATGGCCACAAACAAAAAGAGTGTTCCTAAAAATCCAATGTATCGCTCCGGTTGACGCAAACCAACATCTTCTATTTGTTTGTTGATACCAGTGACAATAATCTCAAGAAAATTCTGCCAAGAGGACCGCTCAATGCCTGTTGAAAGATTCCTGGTTATGAGCATCGAACCCACCACCATAAAGAACATCAAGGCCCAAGTGGAGACAATGGTGGCATTGATTTTGACGAATCCATTTGCACTCTGCCAGAAAATTATTTGATCAGGAGTCAGATGCATGACCAACCTCCGGGCTAGAAGTCTCTAAGGATGGCTCAGGCAGAACAGAAGCTCCAATTGATTTTGGCCGCTCTGATAGCTGGGGCAGCCGCTCTAGCTTAGACGGTCGG
>CALRJJ020000204.1:0-8015 GCA_943367505.1 Flavobacterium psychrophilum
CATTGCCGTTAGCGCTACTGATCCACTAATCAAAAAATATGCTCAGAATAGCGGCAACATCTCACTTTTGACAGTGGGCACATACAAAGAGAGCGATGTCGGTGGCGCTTGCTACCACGTCAAACTAACTGGCTTGCAATCATTCTTCCACCACCTGCTTGACGAAGACAGCGACATCGTGGTGGCTGATACCACCGCTGGCACAGACAACGTTGCCACATCATTGTCGTTTGCCTACGACATGAATGTCTTTGTCGTCGAACCAACCAAGAAATCGGTTCAAGTTTATCTCGACTACCTGGCTGTAGCGCCACACCTGGCTGAGCGCACCTATGTTATTGCCAACAAAGTAGACAGCCCAGAAGACGAGCTTTTCATCATCAAGCATGTAGGTCAAGATCGCCTACTTGGAGCAGTACCGCAATCGCGTCATTTGAAGCGTTTTGAACAAGGCAAGAGAGAAGCATTAGATGACTTCATGCAAGAACAAGAAGTTGTCTTTGAAAAAGTATTGACCACCCTTGAAAGCAAAAAACGCAACTGGGAAGACTATCTAACCCGCTTAAGAGCAACTCACACCAAAGTTTGTCGCGACTGGTTAGACGACTACTTCGGTCAAAAACTTGATCAAGGTCTAGACCAAGACTTTAGTTACGGCAAAGTATTGGCTAACAAAAAAGCATTAACAGCTGTCTAAAAACTCAAAGAAGAAGTAAATTATGTCGACTACAATCAACTCTCTAGAAAGCAAAGAAGAAATTGGTCTAAAGCCAAAAGCTAGTGAAAATCTCACGCTCACACCGAAGATTCACCCACTGGTTAAAAGCTTTCTAGCCGAAAGAGAGACCCTGTTTGAACTAACTCGTGCCCTGGGAAGCCCCCTCAATATTCTCTTTCCTGAATTGGTGGGAGAAAACGTTGAGGGCTTTCAAAAAACCTTCCGTGACCTCAATGTCATCGGCAAAGTTTTCTTTGCTCACAAGTGCAATCAATCAGATTCACTAGTACGCAGGCTAGCTGTGGAAAATGCCAATCTTGATGTCAGTTCAGCCAACGAATTGCGTCATGCTCTAGGCTCGGGCTTTGATGCCAGCCGCATTGAAGCTACTGGCCCCAAGAATGCCGAATTTCTTGGCCTGGCAATTCAGCAAGCTATCACTATTGCAGTCGATAGCATCTCAGAGCTCGAGATGATCTTGAGACTGCGCAAAGTGTTGAGAGTAAAAAAAGCGACAAAAATATTGCTGCGCCTTTCGGGGTTTGAAGCCAATCACAGCAAATTTCTCAATAAAGGTAGTCGCTTTGGTGTGCCAATCAAACAAGTTGGTGTGGCCTTTGATCTGCTTGAAGCCAACCGCAAAGAAGTCGAGCTACTGGGCTTTTCTTTCCACTTAGATACGGTAAGCGTCTTAGAGCGAGCCATTGCCATTGAGAACTGTCTTGAGCTATTTGAAGAAGCTCTCAGTCGTGATTTCGAGCCCAGAGTCTTGAACATTGGTGGTGGCTACAAAGTTAACTATCTTGAAAATGAAGATGAATGGAACGCCTATGTTAGTGCTCTGAAAGAGGCTGTACTGGGCACCCGACCAACCATGACCTGGCACAACAATGCCTTTGGCATGTCATCTGATAAAGGCAAACTGAAAGGCAATTTCAATAGCTACAGTTACTTTGATACTGAAACTGGGGGAGACTTCTTAGACGAACTATTGGGTCAGCGCTTTGCCAATTTGGGCGATGCCACTGCAGCTAGTATTATTCGTGACAACATGATTGAGCTTTGGATTGAACCAGGCCGGTCACTGGTAGAACAAACTGGCATCACCGTTGCCCGAGTCAACTCAGTGCGCACATCAAGCCGCAACGAGCCCATCATCTGCCTCAATATGAAACGTCAAGATATTTCCTTCTTAGACCAAGAAATATTTGTAGACCCAGTTATAGTTGAAAAAGAAGTAACAGCCGACAACCCTGATGCCGCTCCAATCGGAGTGTACTTCGCTGGCAATCTCTGCCTCGAATCAGACCTAATATATCGTCACCTCACTTATGTGAAAAAGCTGCCTAAACCAGGCGACTTAATTGTATTTGTGAACAGTGCTGGATACTTCATGGACTTTTCAGCATCAACCTCAATCATGCACCCAGTAGCCAAAAAAGTTGCTGTGGTAGAGCGCGACAATAAATTCACATGGATGCTCGACAGCGAGTACGTCCCATATTGGGAAGAGTTGCCATAAAAGGCAGAAAAACTTTCCTGCTTCAATATTCACCCGGAGAAAAGTAATGCTAGTCAAACATGTTAATGAGCTAATCGGCAATACACCGTTGTTCGAAATACCGCCTCAGGTACATGGCCTGAAAAATATCAATCTCTTTGCCAAGCTTGAGCTGCTCAATCCCTTTGGCTCAGTCAAAGACAAAAGTGCCTGGAACGTTCTCAAAGACGACATCGAACAAATCGCCCGTGAAGGTAAGACTGTAATCGAATCATCCAGTGGCAACATGGCTAAAGCCATGCAACTGGTCTGCTCGGTATATGGTGTGCCGTTTAAAATCGTCACTAACCGCATCAAAGTGCGCGAAGTAAAACAGATTTTGCAATTGCTTGGTGCCGATGTCGATGAGCTTCCCGGTTTGTCTGAATGTCCAGATCCAACCGACCCTAACGATCCAATTACTTTCATCGAACAAATAATGTCGGCCAACCCTGGCAAATATTTCCACACCTCGCAGTACACCAACGAAAAGAACATTGAAGCTCACTACAATTCAACCGGAAGAGAAATCTGGGAGGACTTGCAAGCAGCCAACCAGGGCGAGGTTGACTACTTCATCGGCGGCCTTGGCACCACCGGTTCTACCCGTGGCTCTGGTACTTTCCTCAAAGAAAAGAATCAAGCCTTGAAAAACGTTGGGGTAATTGCTAGCAAAGGGCACTTGCTTCCAGGTATCAGAAACGTTGACGAGATGTACGAAGTTGGTTTGTTCAGAAAAGATTTTTACGACGATATCATCGAAGTATCAATGGACGAATCAATTGATGCCATGCTCATGCTCATTCGCCAATGTGGCATTCTCGCTGGTCCGACCGGTGGCGGCAGCCTGGCAGCAGCCCTCAAATATTTCAAAGAAATTGATGGCACCCTAACACGCAAGCACAACGCAGTCTTCATCTGCTGCGACAGGGTAGAGTGGTATCTCTCTTACTTACAAAAATATCGCCCTGAATTATTTGGCCTGGCTGTCAAAAAAGACTCACTCAAGGCAATTACAAAAGAGCAAGCCGACGCCGCTCCTGAAGTAGATTGCGACACTCTAGAGACCTGGCTCAGCGCTAGCAACAAGCCCCTGATTGTCGACATGCGCGGCAGCTTAGCCTTCAAAGCATCGAGAATACCTGGCTCGCTCAATATCCCTACCGATGGCCTCGAAGACATTGCCGATATGGGCGTGCCTTTTGCCAACGATCAAAAAGTAGTACTGGTCTGCCCCACAGGTGAAGTATCAAAGCGTTTTGCCGCTTACTTCAAAACTAAAGGCGTAGACATAACTAGTCTGGAAGGCGGCTTTGTTGGTTGGCGCGATGCTGGTAAAACCACAGAGCGAGCCAAAAACGAAGGAGCGAGAAAAAGCTTAGTGGGCACCGGTAGGTAAATAATGACAAATTCATGCGCATTACTCCCAGTCGCTGGGCTCGGCGAAGAGAAGAGAAATGCTTTGGATGTTAAAGCGTTCAGAGCTAACTTCCCCATATTTTCCAATCATCCAGATTTGATCTATCTGGATAGTGCCAGCACAACACAAAAACCGCAGGTAGTGGTCGATGCTCTTCTCGACTATTACAGCAATAACTGCGCCAATGCTGGCCGTGCCTCCTATTCCTGGTCGACCCAGCTCAGTCGCTCTATCGAAGAGACGAGAGCCAAAGTCGCTCAATTTCTCAATTGCGAACAGAAAAATCTTGTCTTCACCAGCGGTGCCACCGATAGCCTTAATTTAGCGGCCCTCGGCTATGGCCTCAATAATCTTGAGGACGGCGACGAGATTATGCTCTGCCCCCAGGACCATAAGTCAGCAGTTCTACCCTGGTATAACGTGCAATCAATGCTGGCGGCTCAGGGCAAGAAGATAACCATCAAGCACTTTGCTATCCACGAAGTGGGCGACTACGACCTGCGCAGTATCAAAGAGTTAGTTTCACCGCGCACTAAAATTTTGGCAATGGCTCACATTCACCATGTCTTCGGCCTAGATATGGAAGTAAACAAAATTAGAGAAATTGTCGGCAGCCAAGTTGTCATTTCTCTAGATTGTAGTCAGAGTGTTGGTCACACAAAAGTAGACGCCAAGGCCCTTGACGTTGAATTTATTTCTTTTTCTGGTCACAAAATGTTTGCCGCTCCGGGCTGCGGCGGTCTCTATATCAATCCAAGAGTGGCAGACAAGATCAAACCAGTGCGCCTTGGTGGTCAAAGCCCTGTGGCAATAACTGAACACGGCCTTGAGTATGCAACTAGCCCAAGTCGGCCGCTGCACCAGCTTTTAGAGTGCGGCACCCAAAATATTCCAGCCATATTATCTTTGAGCAAAGCCGTAGACTTTATTACCGAGGCAGGCATTGAAGCTATCGAAGCACAACTGAGTGATTTGACAGTCTATCTCTGGCAAAAGTTGACAACTTTGCCCGGTATCGTTTTTGCGCCGGGCATCGGCATCTGCCGCTGCGATAGCGGCTTTGGCATCATTTCATTTCGCTTCGAGCAAATTAGCTCACTTGATTTGACTTTCATGCTTGATGCTGAACAAATTTTTGTTCGCGCAGGTGATCACTGCAGTGAGAAAAAGCATGAGGAAGACGACTACTTAAGAGTAAGCATGCACGCTTACAACACAAGAGAAGAAATTGACCAACTAGTAGAAATACTAGAAAGCAATTTAGGGTAATAAGATGACGGCAGAAGCAAAGACAATTGCCATTATCGGCGGCGGACACAACGGCCTCACCGCCGCAGCTTATCTAGCAGCGCAGGGTTTTGCCATAGAAGTTTTCGAAAAGCGCCAAGCTATTGGCGGCCTCTGCGTAAACGAAACACCCTTTATCAAGGAAGGCAGTAACGTCAAAGTTTCCTCAGTAGCCTCATACTTCGGCATGATGCGCAAAGAAATTATGGCCGACCTCGAGCTTGAATCACATGGTCTCAAACCATATTTGACTGACCCGGTTGAAATTGTTCTTCTCGATTTGAAAGATGGCCAAGATCAATTTAGCTTCACACCAAGAGATGGCGGCGAGGCAAAAACTGAGATAGCATCCCTCACCGCTGCCGATCAAGCTGGCTGGCAAGCTTTCTGGGGTGATATTCAAAGAGCCGCTGCCTTGATTTATCCCCGCTATTTATCACCAGACCTGACCCAAAGGGAAGTAGTTGAACTACTAAAGAAGGACGGTCTAGATAAGATTGCCGACCACATTTTCTCTGGCAGCCTGGTTGATTTACTCAAGCACTACCTCCAAAACGAAGAGCTCATGGCCGTGGCTGCCACTTGCACACCAGGTTTTGCCAATTTAGTTGGCTCGGTCTTTGGTTGCATTCACCATGGCACGGCTGAAACCAAGGGCGAATTTGGCGCCTGGGGACAAGTTCTTGGTGGCATGGGAGCAATAACTGAAGCACTAAGCAAAGCAGCTCAAGCAAAAGGTGCAAAAATTCACCTCGGCCAAGCGGTGCAGCGCTTGTTAGTAGACGATGCTGGCACTGGCAATGCGCAGCAAAAAGTTTCGGCCATAGAGTTTGCTGATGGCAGCCAGCGCCAATTTGATCTAGTTGTAGTCAACGCCGATTCATACGTTCTATTTGAGCAGCTGCTTGAAGCCACAGCCACAACAGCAGAAGTTCGCCAGTATCTTCAGGACAATCGCCCCAAAGTCTCAGCAGCTAAATTGCACTTCCTTCTCAAAGAGCTGCCCTCATTTAAAACCCTCCACAAAATTGGTCACAACCATAAGGGCGTGATTGTCATGGCACCACCCCTGGCTGCCGTCAAATCGGCTTCTAGTGCAGTGCCCAATGGCATTTTGCCAGAGCGCTTGATGCTGACGATGGCCTTTCCTACCCTTGAAGATGCCTCAATGGCTGATAGCGCTAAGCCTAACGAGCAAGTTCTGTCAGTTGATGTTCACTATGTGCCAGCGCAAATTGCTGGCATGGCCTGGAGTGAAGCTGACGACCTCAAGCTGTTAGAAAATACTATCAAAGCGATTGAAGCGCAGTGCCCAGAGTTTCGTTCTCTGATTTTAAGCAGCTATGTCGTATCACCCAGAGCCCTAGCCCGAGACTTCAATTTAGCTTCACTCTCGTGTTGGCACTTGCCCATGACGCCACAATATCTCTTTGAAAAGCGCACCTTGCCTGGCTGTGCCCCGTACGAAACTCCTTTGCAAAATCTCTACGTTTGTGGTGCAGGCACCTATCCTGGTGGCAACGTCACAGCAGCTAACGGTCACAATCTAGCCAAACACCTTATCAATATTTTTTGCCCAAACGCTGAAAAGGAGGTAAAAGATGACGCTGAGCGCACCTGCGTACATAGCTAGTGAACCAACTCCAAAAGTGGCTGTCTTTGCCGCCAGCAAAGAGCAAGCCGATAAGCTCAGCAAGGATATTGCCCAAATGTATGTTGCCGCTCTCGGCCCCGGTGGAGTTGGCAAAAAAGGGTGCGAAGCTTATCCAGACCCAGATCTTTTTAGTGAAGCGGGAGTAAAGGAAACTCTTCTGGCTGGAGAGCGTCTCATTGCTGTTGCTCAATACAACGACCAGATATGCGGAGCAATGGTGGCTGACAAACTTAGCCCCTACCATGTGGAATTTAACAGCATGGCTGTGCCGATCACCAAACGAGGCCTGGGCATTGGCTCAGCCATAGTAACTGGTTTAAAAGAGATGATGGATGCAAGCGAGTTGACCATCAATACAACTGAACTGGTAACCCATAGTTTAGCCAGTCAAGCAGCTCACTTTCATGCTGGCTACAATTCAATTGTTGGCTTTGCTTTTTGCCACTATCCACGGGTCTTTTTCGCCGATCATCCAGAATCTGTTTTATGGGTAACTAAGTTTCAAGGCAAAATACTGAGCACGGTCAAACAATTAAGAAGCGCTCTAGGACGCCAACTCGGTACAAGATCCAGCGATTTAGTGCAAACAATAGTAGCGGCCCAAGCCCAGACCCAGACAAATATAAGTCCGGCAATCAGTAGTCGCCTGAGCGAGCAACAATTACCACTAGTAGCAGAACTGCTTTTAGAGCGAACGGCCTATGTGCCGAAGCTGTATGCCAACCTGGTGCAGTCGATACTATTTCAATTTGAAGAAATTCTTGACCGCTCAGTGCAATCAGTCACGGATCAAGTTCAGTTAACTCAGTCAAAAGAAGAAGAAGAAACAAAAGCGCAAGAACCTGGCGAAAGCCTGAGCATCGAATATAAAGAAGGTTTTGGTCACGCTTACATTATCTACAAGCCTGGCTTTAAGTTCAGCTCTAGCCTTGACCAGGCAGCACTAGATAGTGCCCTTGAGGCCCTGGCAAAGCTAGAGAAACGCTATATCTTAGTGCGTATTCCGGCCAATCAGCCAGAAGCTATTGCCCTGGCAGACTATTTACGCCAGAAAAAGAACTTTGTCTTCCACAGCTATTTGCCGCTCTATGGTTACAATCAAGAGCCTGAGCAAGAGAGTTTCCACGACATACTGACTTTGCAGTGGATAGCACCAGATATTCTCGCCAGCAATGCTCTACCAGGAGAAACGGATAGCGTAGTCAAGCTCTATGGATATCCAGAAAACTTATCAGGTTCGATAGTCAAACTAATTGCTTCAGAGCTAAAAGAGCAGGAGCAAAATAAATGATTAGAAGCAAGCTAGAAAGTAGACTAGTTGGTGCCCGCAAGAACCTGCCCAAAGGTGCCAAGGCCGTTCTGGAAGCTCTGCAAAAAGCGCCAGGAATGCTCAGTG